>JAGXAW010000050.1 GCA_018971415.1 Betaproteobacteria bacterium | reverse complement strand
CATTGACAGTATTCACCCACGCTACCGATATAATTATTTTTATTATTTAAGATAGCCGGAATAGGTAAGGGAAGTTGTTGAGTATTTGTTAAATAGTAAAAGTGATCAGATGTGACAGGCACACGTAATGGCGCACCTCTTTTTTGCCAATCAGGGAACAATTCGTTTAATGCGGTGGGTTCCATTACAGCGCCAGATAATATGTGCGCTCCTACGCTACTGCCTTTTTCTATTACACAAACACTGACTTCAAGACTGTTTTCATTGGCCAATTGTTTGAGTTTAATGGCGCAACCCAAACCTGCAACACCAGCTCCAACAATAACAACATCGTAATGCATTGATTCTCTATCAGACACTTTTATTCCTTTTGATTACACAATCAAATTGCGCTGTTTTAATAATTACAGTTTGTTTAAATGGATACGAATCTGAGTAATTAATTCACTAAAAGTCATGCCAATTGTCCCACCTTGTGTTTTCTGGAAATCATCACCTGCTTGTCCATGTGTATGGACAGCATTTAACACCCCGCATTCAACATTATTATAACGTGTAACGAGTGAGGCAATCACGCCGCACAACACATCACCTGAGCCTGGAATGGACAAGGCTGGATTACCTGTGGTATTGATCCACCATTGATTCAATGGTGAGTGTATAATTGTTCCTTGTCCTTTTAATACTGTCCAGGCATTGTATTTGTTTGAGATTTCCCTAGCGGCCTCGAGACGTGATTGAATACTTTTACCTAATATTCTTGATGCTTCTCCAGGATGGGGCGTGAGTATTGTTGGTGCAATACGCTTAGCTATTCCTTGTTCTAGATAAGGATCTTTTAATAAATCAAGAAATCCAGCATCAAGAATAATTGGATAAGGGGCTTGAATAATGTGTTGAACTAGCTCTTTTGAATAATTTTGCGCAGTGCTTCCGGGTCCTGCAATAAGACAATTAAGGGATAATTGTATTAAATCCTCTATGCCTTTTGTCATTAATTGAGGGCAATGAAAGGGGACAAGGTACTCAGATTGATGGTCTAGTAGAGATAACCATACTCGACCTGCACCTGAATATAATGCTGCCTGTGCTGCTAATAAACCTGCGCCTACCATCCCAGCTGCACCACCAATTATCCCAATATCACCGAATTGTCCCTTGTGTGTATTCTTAGTACTTTGGTTAATCGTTTGTGGCTTAGAATTGAAGGGGCGAGTATAAGCATAACCTTCTGGGTTTATTGTTAAATTCAGTTGGTCAACTGTGACTTTTCCACTGTAATCGGGGCCATCATTGGTATATAACCCTATTTTTCCACTAATTAACGAATAAGTAATATCAGCTTTAAAGCTATTAGGGTAGGCATGCCCCGTGTCAGCATCTAATCCTGTTGGAATATCAATGGAAAATTTAAGGCATTTGTCACAATTTGCTTGTTTTATCCATGAAACATAAGGCTCTTCAAGAGCTCTATTAAGTCCTATGCCTAACACTCCGTCAACAATAAGATCAAAATCGTCGGTAATCCAACTAACTATAACCTTAACGTTGTTCTTTGCTCGGTAACGATTCTGTATATTAGGTAGGTTGGTGCTATTTTGATTAACTAAGAGCCAAATATGAATTGGCTGCAAACAGAGAATATCTACAGCACATAAAGCATCTTGACCCTTTGAGCCTGGACCTACCAGCACCAGTATTTTTGAATGCTGTTTGATGTTCGTTTGTATAAATTGAGCGACCCTTGCGCCAGCTTCCATTGTGAGAGGAACAGAACGCTTTGTCTTTTCCTCTGTCTCAATTTGCCTGATCGATTTTACAGATAGTGTAGGTATCACGTTAAAGGTTTAAACTCAGTCTAAATTATTGAAATAAAAGTAAATTTGAACTTTTTCTTATGGATATTCTCAAATCTATATGAAAACGAATATATCTCTTAAGAAGTCAGTATCACTGTATACTATATCCAATAATTTAGGTGTAACGGATATGTCTTTGGATAAGCTTTCTATACCATCCAGTGACTCCCTAACTAATGGGAAATTAATGACGGAAAGAGATATAGATCAACAACTTGTTGAACGTGCTCAGATGGGTGATAAAAGAGCTTTTGAGATGCTTGTAGTCAAGTATCAAAGAAAGCTTTCACGCTTGATTAGCCGTCTAGTTAGGGACCCGGGTGAGGTCGAAGATGTCACGCAGGAGTCTTTTATTAAGGCATACAGGGCGCTTGCCAGTTTTCGTGGTGATAGCGCCTTTTATACTTGGCTTTACAGAATCGGCGTGAACACAGCAAAAAATTACTTGGTTTCTATGGGACGGCGCGCGCCTACAAGCACCATTATCGATAACGATGAGGCTGAAAGTTATGGCGAGAGTGATCTGTTAAAAGACGTCAATACCCCAGAGGCTGAGCTGATGAGTCGACAGATTGTCGAGACTGTCAACAGTAGCATGGACGCTCTGCCTGAAGAATTAAGGACCGCTATTCGATTACGCGAAATAGAGGGACTCAGTTATGAAGAAATTGCGTCCATTATGAGTTGTCCTATTGGCACAGTAAGATCGCGTATTTTTCGAGCAAGAGAAGCTATTGCCGAGAAGTTAAGACCACAATTAGATATTGCAAAAGACAGGAGATGGTAATGAAGACAGAAAACATATCTGCCTTTATGGATAACGAAGCTGACCTTCAGGTTGAGAAGGAAATGCTAAGTACTTGGAAGACGGACAGCAGTGTTCGTGACAAATGGAATGAATATCATTTAATTAGTGAAATAATTAAAGAACGTGAAGTTCACGACTTTAAACTCACTAACAAAATATTTGATGCTCTTGCAGATGAACCGACTATTTTTGTACCGAAAAAGAATCAAGTTACTGTTAACAAAGAGCCTTCCATTAACAAGTGGGTAGCCATTGCCGCTGCTGTATTTGTGGTTGTTATATCAACTCAGACATTCAAACAAAGCTCATTTAGATTTGGTAATAACCAGATTGCACAATCTAATGATTTAAACTCAGTGCCTGCTGCACCAAATAACAGTATTGCTTCCGTCAATAGCAATGATGTTAATTCCTATGTGAATTTACATCGTCAGTTGTCTCCCTTCACAGACATACAAACCGTTGATTATAAGAGTGGAGTGGTTGTATCGAAATGATTCGGGATCTAATAATAAAAATAATATCTTGTTCAATTTTAATATTAACCTCTTCAGTATCAAGAGCAACTGATCTACAAAAAACACCAGATTTTTTGTCTGATCCAAAAGCTTATCTTGAATCGGTTAATCATGCTCTAAAACACCTTAACTATGAGGGTGTTTTCGTTGTGCAACATGAAAACAAGATGCTTGCTTCAAAAATCTTACATTGTGCAAATGGTCAAGAGATCACAAAAATTAATACGCTTGATGGTTTACCGAGAGAGATTATTACTAGCGGCGATACAGTTAAGTCTTTTTTCCCAGCCTATCATTCTATTCGCCTTGAACAAGGACAAGTTCGCCGGTTATTCCCAAACCTGATTACAGAGCCCATTGACGATTATCTTGGTAACTACACATTAAGTTATCTTGGAGATGACCGAGTAGCCACTCGATCCTGTCATGTGATTGAGTTTTCTCCTAAAGACAATCTTCGTTATCCTCACGTATTTTGTATTGATAACGCTACCAATTTGGTTCTTCGTACTTCCACCTTAAGTATGAACAACGAACCGCTAATTACTTCTTTTTTTACTGAATTAAAATTAGACAATAATCTAGTTCATTCACAATTATCGCCATCTTACAAAGATACGAAAGACTGGCAAGTTGAAAATGTTAATTTGGAAAATACAAACAATATGCACTTGGGTATCGCCATTACTCAATTACCCTCCGGATTCAAAAAAATCTCGGAATTTAGTCGAAAAAGTCCTCATGGTAAAGGCAACATGGTTCATCAGATGTATTCTGATAGCCTGTCTTCTTTTTCAATTTTCATCGAGGATTCAGACCCAGATGCCAAGACCAAACAATTAATTGTAAGTAAAATTCTTCAGAATTCTTTGAGTTTTTATTCTGCTGAAATTGATCATCATATTGTGACGGTTGTTGGGGATCTTCCTATTAATTCTGTAAAAGACATTGTTTCTTCTGTTTCATTTTCACGGAGTTCTAATCAATGAAGCGTCTTATCTATTTTTCTCTAGGACTTTTAATTACTTTTTTTGTTAATGCTGAATCATTACCTGATTTTACTACTTTGGTTGAAAAGCTCTCACCAGCTGTGGTGAATATCAGTACAACAACTAAAGCCAAAGCCGTTCATGGAAATGATATGAACGGAAACATGGATCCCAACGATCCCATGTACCAATTCTTTAAACGTTTTGGTATTCCAATGATGCCCGGAATGCCCGGAATGCCTGGAATGCCTGGAATACCAGGTCATGGAGAGGTACCTGAGTCTCATTCTATGGGCTCTGGCTTTATCATCAGCCCTGACGGATATGTTTTAACCAATACGCATGTAGTTCAAGGTGCGGATGAAGTCTTAGTAACTTTAAACGATAAACGTGAATTCAAAGCCAAAGTTGTAGGGACAGATGCTAAATCAGATGTGGCTGTATTAAAAATTAAAGGTAATAATTTACCCACCGTAAAATTAGGTAATTCTGATAATGAAAAAGTAGGCGAGTGGGTGATTGCCATTGGTTCACCATTTGGATTTGAAAGTACTGTGACTAAAGGGATTATTAGTGCCAAGGGACGTTCCTTACCCGATGAAACGCTAGTGCCTTTTATTCAAACAGATGTTCCTATCAATCCAGGTAATTCTGGTGGACCCTTAATTAATATGAATGGTGAAGTGATTGGTATTAATTCCCAGATATACAGTAAAACTGGTGGCTTTATGGGACTGTCCTTTGCTATTCCTATCAACGTAGCACAACAGGTTTCAGTACAATTGCGCTCAACTGGCCATGTTAGTCGAGGTTGGTTGGGAGTAGTTATCCAAGAAGTAACCAAAGAACTTGCTGATTCATTTGGATTAAAAGAAGCCAAAGGTGCTCTTGTATCCAATGTTCAAAAAGGATCTCCAGCTCAGCTTGGTGGATTAAAGGTTAGCGACATTATTCTGAAATTTAATGGCAAAGCAATTGTTGCAGACGCAGATTTACCAAGGGCTGTCAGTGAAGCAAAAGCAGGTTCTATAGCCAACATCACCGTTTGGAGGCAAGGGCAGCTAGTGGATTTACAGTTAAAGCTTGGGGAGATGCCAGCTAATACAGCAGTCTCTGAAAACGAGCAAAATAACAATAATCTAGAAACACCGAAACACACCACTGTGAATAAACTGGGTTTGTCCATCAGTAATTTGACGCAACAACAAAAAAATCAAAATGGAATTACTCATGGTGTTGTAGTGACAGAAGTAAGTGGTCTTTCGGCAGATATTGGTATGCAACCAGGTGACATTATCCTGTCTATTAATAATATCGCTGTCAAAAATTCCAATGAATTTAATGATGTTTTATCCAAAATGGGAAATAAAAAAGTTGTCGCTTTGTTAATTAAACGGGGAGACACATCTCAGTTTGTTACCATTAAACTTGGTGAATAACTATATCTTTGTATTTAGACACCATTGTCATCTTTGTGAAAAGATGGAAAAACAATTGGTAAGTCACAAAGATTTTAATAAGATCACCATTACTTATATTGATATTGATGCCGATGATGCTTATCATCGGCTTTTTTTTGATAAAGTGCCTGTCCTTCTTAAAAATAATCAACCTGTTTGCGTCTCTTTTTTTAATGCACCTTTGTTTGAAAAAAGCCTCATAGCTTAACTATTTAGTTAGTTATTAATTGTGCAGACACCTGATGTTTAATATAAAATATTCATAATGTTAATTGTTAACTATCGGACACTTCATTTGGTGTCCTTTTTTCTATAAAAATATGAATTTAATTCGAAATTTTTCTATTATTGCTCACATTGATCATGGTAAATCCACTCTAGCGGACAGATTTATACAAACTTGTGGCGGTCTCTCCGAACGTGAGATGGAATCACAAGTGCTAGACAGTATGGATCTTGAGCGTGAAAGAGGAATTACCATTAAAGCTCAGACAGCTTCTTTGCAATACAAAGCGAAAGATGGAAATACCTATCAATTAAACTTAATTGATACGCCTGGACATGTTGACTTTTCCTATGAAGTTTCTAGATCCCTTGCCGCTTGCGAGGGGGCAATTTTAGTGGTCGATGCCTCTCAAGGGGTAGAAGCCCAGACGGTAGCCAATTGTTATACAGCCATTGAACAGGGCGTTGAGGTATTCCCTGTTTTAAATAAAATTGATTTGCCCTCCGCAGAGCCTGAGAGAGTCATTGGTGAGATTGAAGATATTATTGGTATTGATGCACATGATGCTGTGAAAGTCAGTGCTAAAACTGGATTAGGTATTACCGACGTATTGGAAGAAATTATTCATCGTTTTCCTCCACCTAAGGGGAATCCAGATGCCCCACTAAAAGCACTTATCATCGATTCTTGGTTTGATAATTACGTTGGTGTAGTGATGTTAGTAAGACTCGTTGACGGTACTCTCAGACCTAAAGACAAGATATTGTTAATGTCTAGTCAAACCAATTATCTGTGTGAGCAGGTAGGGGTATTTACTCCTAAATCTCAAGTGAAACCAATGCTTAGTGCTGGCCAGGTAGGCTATATCATTGCCGGCATTAGAGAGCTTGATTCAGCTAAGGTTGGAGATACGATTACTTTAGTTAACAATCCAGCCCTTGAACCTTTGCCTGGATTTAAAGAAATCAAACCACAGGTATTCGCAGGTTTATATCCAGTAGAGTCTAATCAATATGATGCGTTAAGGGACGCACTTGAAAAGTTACGTTTGAATGATTCCTCTCTCCAGTACGAACCTGAAACCTCCCAAGCGTTAGGTTTTGGTTTTAGATGTGGTTTTCTAGGTCTTTTACACATGGATATTGTACAAGAGCGTCTTGAGCGCGAGTACAACATGGATCTAATTACAACCGCACCTACTGTTGTATATCAAGTTGTTATGAATGATGGCACTATTCAAGAAATTGAAAACCCTTCAAGGTTACCAGAACCTTCAAAAATTAGAGAGATTCATGAGCCAATCATTACAGCTACCATCATTCTGCCACAGGATTATGTGGGTCCAGTGATTACCCTCTGTAACCAAAAAAGAGGCGTCCAAGTGGATATGCAGTATTCTGGAAGGCAAGTGATCTTAACTTACGAATTACCTTTAAACGAAGTGGTTATGGATTTTTTTGATCGATTAAAATCTGTCAGCCGTGGATATGCCTCTCTCGATTATGAATTTAAAGAATTTAGAGCCTCTGATTTGGTGAAACTTGATATTTTAATTAACAGTGACAAAGTTGATGCACTGTCACTGGTGGTGCATCGCTCTAGTAGTCAATATCGTGGACGAGAACTCGCAGCAAAAATGCGAGAACTTATCCCACGTCAAATGTTTGATGTGGCGGTACAGGCTGCTATTGGTTCACATATCATCGCTCGAGAAACCATAAAAGCCTTGAGAAAGAACGTACTGGCAAAATGCTATGGTGGGGATATTACCCGTAAGAGAAAACTGTTAGAAAAACAAAAGGCTGGTAAAAAACGCATGAAGCAGGTTGGCAGTGTTGAAATACCTCAAGAAGCTTTTCTGGCCATACTTCAGGTGGAGAACAAATAATGGATTTAGTAAAAATTGGATATGCAGGTCTTGCCTTATCCATACCAATTATCATTTGGGATTTATTTTCTAAAAGAAAAAGAACCAAGGATGATACGCTTTATTTTGCCGTTCATAGTGCTTGGCTTATTTTATTTGTTTGCGGTTTTGGACTTTTACTCAAAATTACAGGCTTTTCTGAAATTTTGTTGACCGCCTCTTTTTTAACAGGTCTTGTACTTCTCATGCATTGGCTAAGAGTGAAAAACCGTAAACTTGATACGGTAGTGGACTCTCCCTTGGTTGAAATATCTCGAAGTTTTTTTCCTGTCATCGTTGCGGTATTTGTTGTTAGGTCTTATTTATATGAACCGTTTAAAATTCCATCAGGTTCTATGATACCCACCCTACATATTGGCGATTTTATTTTAGTTAATAAATTTGTTTATGGTTTGAGGCTGCCTTTTACGAATCATACTTTTATTCATATTGAAGAACCTCATTCTGGTGATGTTATGGTATTTCATTATCCTGAAGATCCTTCAGTAAACTATATTAAACGTGTAATTGGTATGCCAGGAGATGTTGTTTCCTACCAAGACAAGAGAATTACCGTCAATGGACATCCTCTTCCTACCAAATCTGATGGTGTTTACAATTCCATGGAGGAAGATATTTCTATGGTTCAATTTGATAAATTTGAAGAAAAAATAGGGGTTCATACTCATAACTTTATTACAGTTCCCTCTCAACCTGCTATTTTTAATTCCCAAGTATTAAACTTTGATGGACATCAGAACTGCACATACAATCTCGATGGATTTACTTGTAAAGTGCCTGCTGGACACTATTTTATGATGGGTGACAATAGGGATCGAAGCTCAGATAGCCGATATTGGGGATTTGTACCAGAAGACAACATTGTGGGTAAAGCCGTTTTAATTTGGATGAATTTTAGTGACTTTAGTCGTATTGGAAAACGAATTCAATAATCCATGTCCACTGTTAAAAATATTGATTTTGATAACCTTTACAATAGTTTAGGATACCGGTTTAAATCAAAGGATTATTTAATTCAAGCTTTAACGCATCGCAGTGTTTCGCGTGTAAATAATGAGCGACTAGAGTTTTTAGGTGATAGCCTACTTAATCTAATTACGGCAGAGTATTTGTTTTTAAATAATGTCGATTTGTCCGAGGGTGAACTTAGTCGATTACGATCAAGTTACGTTAACAAAGACTCGTTATTTTTAATTGCTAATGCCCTTAAGATAAAAGAATATATACACTTAAGCTATGGTGAAAAAATGGGAGGAGGGCAAAACAGACCTTCCATTTTGTCGGATACAGTAGAGGCGATTATTGCGGCTATTTATTTAGATGCGAACTATGACAGTGTAAAAGATGTGGTTATACATTGGTTAGAAAGGTATGTTACGTCATCTATTAAAAGTATTTCCATAAAAGATCCAAAAACCACATTACAAGAATTACTTCAGTCACAACATAAAAAACTGCCCATTTACCAATTAATTGAATCAACCGGTCTCGCGCACGATCAATCATTTAGAGTTCAATGCACAATTACTGGGTTTCATATTGTTACTGAGGGTTTTGGTAAAAGCCGTCGTGCTGCAGAACAAGAAGCCGCACAACATGCCATTGAGGAAATAAATAAATTACATGGTTAATAATATTACAAATGCAGAGTACCGTTGTGGTTCTATTGCTA
>JAGXAW010000069.1 GCA_018971415.1 Betaproteobacteria bacterium | reverse complement strand
AGTACAATTAAAAAAAGTAAGGATCGACGATGTTTCTGGATCCAAAGGTCAATACGCATTATTGAGATACCTTCACTTCCATGCCCTCTTTCAACTCATAATTACCCAGCACGACAACGGGTAAGTTTTTATCAAAAGATCCTTCAATGATGGTTATTTCATCGTATTCCTTAGCCTGTACATTAACTCTTTTAGCGTGATTATTGACCACTTGAAAAATATAATAGCCCTGGCCATCAAGCAATACAGCAGAACGTGGTACTTGCCATTTTTTCCCTATGGCAATATCAATTACCCCATGCATTCTCATCCCAGGCGGAGCGTGTTTATCTTTAAGATCAATATAGATACTAACAAGACCAGTAGTTTGATCAACCATCCCTGTAATATATTTAATTTCACCATCAATAATGACATTAGGATCAAACACGGAGGAGACATGAACCGGCAAACCCACTTTGAGAGCTGAGACTAACTCTGGTACTACCCCCATCTGAAAGTAGAGTCCTTTGTTGGCCACGAGACTGATAGCACTCTGCCCTGATTGAACACGCATACCCGGCTCAACTTGGATTTGCGTCACAACGCCGTCAAACGGTGAACGAACTATTTCACGCTGAAGATTATTACCTAACTGCTTTTCAGCGTTCAAATTACTTTGTGCATCAAAGAGCGCTTTTTGAGCATTCATCAGTTGACTGTTGGTGGCGAGGTGAGATTGATAAAGTCGCTCAATTCTTTCTACATCTTTTTGTGCAGTCTTAACCTGTAATTCGGCTTGAGCAAATCCTTTTAAAACTGTAGCAGCAGTGGTCAACTCATAGAGAGGCTCTCCCTGCTTGATTTTTTTTCCAACAAAAATAGCTATCTTTCCAACTGTTCCAGAGCGTGGAATATTGGCATTAAATTGGGCTTCTGGCGGGACACTAATTATTCCATAACCAGATAACTGATAATTCATATCACCATAGCGAATAGACTCCACTTTAACCCAAGCACTCCCTATACCCTGCCCCAAAGCAATGGTTGCAATAAACGTTATAATTAAACCAACAAGATATTTCACTTTTTCACCCAATTAGATAATGGTTCACCAATTAACATGGATAACTGAATAGTTTGCTCAACAAGTAGTTGTTGTGTTCTTTCTAATTCTATTTTTTTATCAATTTCATTTATTTTCATTTGGCCATAGGAAAACAAATCCATATCTTGATTTTGAAAAGCGATACGTCCACTGCGTGACAGTCCAGAGAGGGTGTCCACAGATTCCGTCATTAAGGAAACCTGTTGTTTTAAAATCGTCATATCGTGAGTCAGTTGACTAACCTCACTAAAAATTGAATTTATGCGAATTTGATATTCGTCAAAGAGTTGCTGCCGTGTGGCTTTTGCAATAGCCACATTTCCTTGATTACGGTTAAAGATCGGCAATGAAATAGACAGATCAAAACCGTTATATTCCACCCCTCCATTGTCTCTTAATCTGGTAAAACCAAAATTAATAGAGGGAAACTGCGCAAGTATTGCTTCTCTTAATCGATAGTCTTGTGCCTCATACCCTTTCTGTAAGGCCAACAAGTCTGGACGAACATGTACCACCTGTTGTAATTGCTTTTGCACTTTAGCGCTAGATAATCCTGGCAACATTAAATCATTCACTAACTGAAGCTTAGTCGATGGGGTCAATCCCAACATTTGATTTAACAAATGACGATCTTGTATATTGGTTCTCTCTAAATCAAGACGCTGCTTGGAAACTTCCTTGTAAAGTAGTGTATTTATTGCAGTCACACTTAGGTCCAAATCTTTTTTTAATAAAGCTTCTTCCTGTGCTTGA
>JAGXAW010000049.1 GCA_018971415.1 Betaproteobacteria bacterium | reverse complement strand
ATTAATAGAGGCGAATGCATCATGAGTCCTAACATGACAGCGCTCCTAAAATAGACAAATCAAATGAATAATGCATGATCAAGGGTTATAATAGACAATCATGAATGATAACCTTTTAGATTCTACCTTAGTGGATCAATTACAGCGTCCGTTACAAGATCTTCGTATTTCAGTAACTGACCGGTGTAATTTTCGCTGCACCTACTGCATGCCAAGAGCCGTCTTTGGGCATGACTATCCCTTCTTACCTCGGCCTGACATTTTAACCTTTGAAGAAATCACACGAGTGAGTCAAATTTTCTCAAACCTCGGTATCAGAAAAATCCGTCTCACCGGCGGCGAGCCATTACTTAGAAAAAACTTAGAGCAATTAATCACTCAACTCGCCTCACTCAACAACATTGAAATTGCCCTCACCACCAACGCCTCTATTCTGGCCAAAAAAGCCAAAGCCCTTAAAGAGGCGGGACTTAATCGCCTTACCGTAAGTATGGACGCCTTGGACAATCCCACTTTTCAGTTAATGAGCGATGCTGACTTCCATGTGGAGGATGTGCTTAAGGGGATTGAGGAGGCCCATAAAGTGGGGTTTGAAGACATTAAAGTTAATTGTGTCATCAAACGTGGGGTCAATGACCATGCTCTGCTGGATCTAGCGCGTTACTTCAAGGGTACAGCGGTAACTGTGCGCTTTATTGAATTCATGGATGTGGGATCGACTAACAATTGGCAACCCAAAGAAGTGATCCCCGCTCAAGAAATGAGAGATACCCTACACGCCCTCTTTCCCCTTGAGCCTGTGCCTGGGTCCTACTTAGGCGAGGTAGCAAGAAGTTATCGTTATCAGGATGGGAGTGGTAAAGTAGGCTTTATTACCTCAGTCACTCAACCCTTTTGTCAGCACTGCACGCGTATCCGTTTGTCTACCGATGGAAAACTCTATAGCTGCTTATTTGCTACAACAGGCCAAGACATTAGAACAATGTTACGAAGTGGCGCTAGCGACAATGAATTACAGCAAGCCATTACCCGTATTTGGCAGCAGCGCAATGACCGTTATTCGGAAGTACGTCAGATCGAGAGCCGTAACAGAAAGAAAATTGAAATGTCCTATATTGGCGGGTAAAGCATGAGCATTACAGGATGTATTCTGGCAGGGGGGCAAGGATCCAGAATGGGAGGGATCGATAAAGGATTAATCTCCTTCCAACGACGCTATCTGATAGAGCATGTTATCGAAAGAATGACGCCGCAAGTGAGTGAGCTATTGATCAATGCCAATCGTCATTTAGAGGTGTACGCGTCCTTTGGTTATAGGATAGTTCAAGATCAAGATGACCTATTTTCAGGTCCATTAGCCGGCATAGAACGAGGGTTGTCTGTAGCAAAAACAGATTGGGTCGCCTTCACTCCTTGCGATTCTCCCTTTCTTCCCCTTGATCTTGTGGCGCGCTTAATGAACTCCACTGAGCAAGACAACAGTCGCTGTGCTTATGTCACCACCGCAGAGGGGATGCAACCTGTTTTTTGTGTGATTCACAAATCGCTTTATAAAAATCTGTGTCATTCACTCGCCGCCGGGAACAGAAAATTAATATCGTGGCTCAAAGAGCAACCACACAGTGAAGTTTTTTTTGATCACAGTGAAGCATTTATAAACTTAAATACCCGCGAAGAATTAGAGCACTATAACCATGACTAACGCATTCACACTCCCCCCCATCAATCAAATTGATGATTATGATCCTAACTCCCTGTCCGTGGATGAGGCACGGCGAATCATTCACCGCTATCTCACCCCTATCACGCGCACAGAAGAAATAGCCATCTATGATGCACTCTACCGTATTACCGCGGAGGATATTCTGGCGCCTTTTGCTGTCCCAGATCATGACAACTCAGCCATGGATGGTTACGCTTTTCATAGTCGAGAGCTGGTAACACCGCAGGTAAGTTTACGCGTTGTGGGGAGTGTTTATGCCGGCCATCCTTTTGTTGGAGAAATCCATGCCGGAGAAGCTTTACGCATCATGACTGGCGCTGTGATTCCAAGCTCAGTGGATACAGTAATTATGCAAGAGGCCGTAAGACGGGAGGGAGAGCAGATTGATTTTGCAGCTCAAGGTGTGCGCGCAGGACAAAATATTAGACGGCGAGGCGAGGACATCTCTCAAGGCTCCGTGGCTGTAGCCCGTGGCTCACAAATTACGCCAGCTCACATGGGTTTAATCGCCTCACTGGGAATGAAGTCAGTCAAAGTCTTTCAGCCCCTTAAAGTGGCTTTTTTCTCCACAGGCGATGAGCTCACACCCGTGGGGCAAACACTTGAAGCAGGTCAAATTTATGACAGTAATCGTTACAGCTTAAAAGGATTACTGAGTTCACTGAACCTTGAATGTCGTGATTTGGGTATTGTGCGCGACAACCCAGAACATCTTAAACACGTGTTTAACGAAGCCAGTCAATGGGCTGATGTGATCATCAGTAGTGGCGGCGTATCTGTGGGCGATGCGGATTTTGTGAAAACACTGATGGCTGAACTGGGACAGGTGGTATTTTGGAAATTGGCCATGAAACCGGGTCGACCTCTTGCCTACGGTAAGATTCACCAAAGTCATTTTTTTGGTCTACCGGGCAATCCCGTTGCTGTGATGGTAACTTTTTATCAATTTGTTCAACACGCTCTTCGTCTTCTCTCAGGGCAAGTGATTACCCATCGAGCGCCTCAAGTCCGCTATCCTCTGGCCGAGAATATTAAAAAAGCGCCAGGGCGTATGGAGTTTCAACGCGGTATTGTCTTTCAAAATGAGCAAGGAGAATGGCTGGTTAAAAGCACTGGCAATCAAAGTTCTGGAGTACTAAGCTCAATGACTCAGGCCAACTGTTTTATTGTCTTGCCTATGGAGTGTGGATCGTTAAATCGAGGCGAATGGGTTGAGGTAGAATTGTTTAACGGTATTGTATAAAAAGCATTATGGCCAATCCTCGTGAACTACCACTTAATCTCTTGCAGTTTTATTTAACTGCGCCCTATCCTTGCAGTTATCTGGAGGAAAAAGAGGCTCGCTCACAGGTTCTCTCACCAAACAGTCCTCTTAATAGCCCTATTTATAGCGAATTGGTTCGTCATGGATTTCGTCGTAGCGGGGGCTTTACCTATCGTCCTTACTGCGATACCTGTCAAGCCTGTGTTCCTGTGAGGGTTGATGTTAATCATTTTGAGTGGCGACGCATCAATCGTCGAGTTTATAAAAAAAACCAAGACTTAACGATTCACCACCATAAACTCATTTTTAAGGAAGAACATTATCAACTCTATCTGGCCTATCAAAAGGCGCGACACCCGAAGAAGGACAATGAGCTTGATAATAAAGAACAGTATATTCATTTCTTAATCCACTCACCGGTTGACTCTGAGTTAATTGAGTTTCGTCTTAATCAGCAATTGGTCATGGTCAGTGTGGTGGATTATTTAGATGACGGATTGTCATCGGTATATACCTTTTTTGATCCAGAGTTAGACTCAAGAAGTCTTGGGCAATTTAATATTCTCTGGCAAATCAACCAATGCCAACGGTTAAATCTACCTTGGCTGTATCTTGGCTACTGGATAAGAGAGTGCCGCAAGATGAATTATAAAATTCAATTCCAACCACTTCAGGGACTACTCAATAAAGAGTGGCAACCCCTGCAATTCTCCCTACAGGAAAACGATTAATATGCTCTACCCCTTAATCCGATCGGTATTGTTCTCCATGGACCCTGAAACAGCCCATCGCGTGGCCATGATGGGGCTTAATCAAACAGCCAAATGCAGCCGAACTCACTTAAGTTACACTCATCCTGTCAAGGTCATGGGGATTGAATTTCCTAATCCTGTAGGTATCGCAGCAGGGCTGGATAAGAATGCCGAGTACTTACCCGGACTCTCTGCCTTAGGAGTGGGTTTTATAGAGGTAGGAACCGTAACCCCTAGAGCGCAACCGGGCAATCCAAAACCCCGTATGTTTCGCTTAATAGAAGAGCAAGGCATTATTAATCGCCTGGGCTTTAATAACCATGGTGTGGATCACCTACTTAACAACATCGAGCGAGCCCATTATCAGGGAATACTGGGCATCAACATAGGTAAGAACTTTGATACACCGCTTGATAAAGCCCATGAGGATTACGCCTACGCACTAGAGAGGGTCTACTCTAAAGCAAGCTATATTACGATTAATATTTCATCGCCAAACACTGCTCAGCTGCGACAATTACAACTTGGGGATGAGCTGATTCTATTATTACGGACACTTCATGAATTAAGAGAGCGCCTTAGTGACACGCACCAACGCCAGGTTCCGCTGGCGGTAAAAATTGCTCCCGATTTATCCGATGATGAAGCAAAACTGATTGCAGATCAGCTAATCACCTTTGGTATGAATGCCATTATTGCTACCAATACCACCATTGATCACAGTGCGGTGAAGCACCACCCCCATGCCATTCAGCAAGGAGGGTTAAGTGGTGCACCACTCTTTGAACAGTCTTTGCATATGGTGAGTGTATTAAAAACACATTTAGGGGAAACTCTCCCCATTATTGGCGTTGGTGGCATTACCAGTGCTGAGCGGGCAAAGTCCATGATGCAAGCGGGCGCCGCTTTGATACAACTTTATAGTGGTTTAATTTTTCAAGGTCCTGAATTGATTCGCTCAATTCTCACTTCACTATAAGACATCATGAATACAGCAGAAAAAAAACATACCGTTGCTAACCGCACTCAAACCGCTTGGATTGTTGAAGAGGAATGTATTGGTTGCTTTCGCTGTGTCAAAGCTTGCCCAGAAAACGCCATCGTGGGAGCCTCACGCTTCATGCATACAGTGATTCAATCCTTATGTACTGGCTGCGAGGAATGCCTTCTCCCTTGCCCTGTTGATTGTATTGACATGGTCTCGATCAGTGTATGAATAAACTCAACATTCATACGGTATTCTCTCGATTTCAGGCGGCCAATCCAAACCCTAAAACAGAGTTGCGTTATGGCAACCACTACCAACTTCTTACAGCAGTTATTTTGTCAGCGCAAGCCACAGACAAGGGAGTGAATAAAGCCACGGGGCCACTTTTTAAAATCATTAAAACCCCACAGGACTTACTTAACTTCGGTGAAGAAAACCTCATGAAAGCCATCTCGACGATTGGTCTTTACCGCAGTAAAGGAAAACACCTAATGGCGACAGCGCAGATTTTAGTGGACCACTACAACGGCAAAGTCCCTCGAACCAGAGAGGCTTTAGAAATGCTCCCCGGGGTGGGCAGAAAAACAGCCAATGTGGTATTAAATACTGCCTTTGGCCAACCCACCATGGCTGTTGATACCCACATTTTTAGAGTATCCCAACGCATAGGTCTTGCTAAGGGTAAGACGCCACTTGCTATTGAACAAAAATTAATGAAAGTGATTCCTGAGGAATTCATCATGAATGCTCATCATTGGTTAATTCTTCATGGCCGCTACACCTGTACGGCACAAAAACCCAAATGCCAGGAGTGCATGATCGTTGATGTGTGTCGATATGGAGCAAAAAATGTTTGATGTCTCTCGTGATCAAGCAAGGCAATTTTTCTTTGAAGTGAGAGCGAAGAGTAAGCAATCTCTCCCTCTCTCGCCCCTGGAGGACGTGGCCTTATCAATCATTAACCATCATCCAGAGTACCATGCTCTTCTAGACCAACCCGAGCGCTATAAAGACAAAGATTGGCAAGGCGAGAGCAATGAACACAATCCCTTTTTACATTTAAGCTTACACCTCGCCATCGAAGAGCAGTTATCCATTAACCAGCCCCCTGGTATCAGAGCGTATTTTGAGCGTCTCTGCCTATCATTAAAAGATGAGCATTTGGCTCGTCACGTTTTATTAGAGTCTCTCACAGAAATGGTTTGGCAAGCACAAGTTAATCAACAGCCTTTGGACAACCAACGCTATTTATCGCTGGTTGAGGAACGCCTGCATCAGTTAAATAGTTAACTTAGACCAGAGACAAGCGCCTTTACTGTCCTTGTCAATTTTACTTAACTGCTGTTGATGTAAATCAAGCTCTTCCACATTGGCGTAGTGAACTTTTAATCCCGCACGGTCCCGCTTGGTATGTGTGTTCGTATCAAAGGTACTGACCATGTGTTCATCAACTATTAATGCTTCTTGGCCGCGGGTCATTGCCAAATACACATCACCCAACAGTTTTGCATCGAGCAAAGCACCATGGTAGGTACGATGTTGATTATCCACACCATAACGCTCACAGAGGGCATCTAAGGTATTGCGTTTACCAGGATGCATTTCGCGAGCAAGTAATAGCGTATCGATGACCTCTTTATAGTGGTTCTTTAAAGCTGGCTTATCAATTAACTTAAGCTCATGATCAAGAAAGCCAATATCAAATACGGCGTTATGAATAATCAATGTTGAGTCTTGAATAAACTCAAGAAAGTCATTAGCTATCTCAGGAAAGCGAGGTTTGTCAGCCAAGAACTCAGTGGTTAATCCGTGCTTCTCAAGAGCGCCGGGTTCACTGTCACGATCTGGATTAAGATAGTGATGAAATGTGCGACCAGTTAATTGACGATTTACAATTTCAACCAACCCAATTTCAACTATACGGTTTCCCTTGGCGGTCTCAAGACCCGTGGTTTCTGTATCTAAAACAATATATCTCATAAGGACAATCCGTCTATACCTAAATTCGCCAATTGGTCAGCACGCTCATTTCCAGGATGACCGGCATGGCCCTTTACCCAAAACCACTCAATCTGGTGCTGCGCCACCAGAAGGTCAAGTTGTTGCCATAAATCTGCGTTTTTAACCGGTTTTCTGTCCGCTGTTTTCCAGCCGTTTTTTTTCCAATTAAATATCCATTGGGTGATGCCGTTTTTAACATATTGTGAATCTGTATGAATGCTGACCTGACATTGGCGCTGTAGCGCTTTTAGCGCCTGAATCACCGCCATCAGTTCCATACGATTATTGGTGGTATGACTCTCCCCGCCAGAGAGGGTTTTTTCTCGTCCCTGGTAAGTTAGCAAGGCACCCCAGCCGCCAGGACCCGGATTGCCTCGACAGGCCCCGTCAGTATAAATATCAACCTTATCCATTGATTATCTGACCATAACTAATTGGATGATCTATTGGGAAAGAGTTGAATGACCTTTGAAGAGAGTTCCTGCTGACGTGAGGCGGATTGAACCGCTGGGGCCAAGACTTTTTCTGTCATAGTTGACTGCCAGCGCGGCATAATCAAACGCACACCCTGGACACGTTTAATGGCCTCAAGATAATAGACACCGCCGCCGACTCCCCACCAGCGGTCTCCGGCTAACTCCATAAAGCGAAAACGTTGTCTTAACTGTTCACTTCTAAAAGGCGGAGCGTAAGCGAAAAAACGACCAGCATTTAATTCAAAACCAAGCAATGAAAGCCAGTCTTTCAAGCGATTGAGTGAGACAAACTCACCATTCCATGGAAAGGTTTTAGGTTGCCAAGAAAAAAATTGTCTAATACCCCACAAACTCAAAGGATTAAATCCCGTGATAATGATTCTGCCTTCAGGAACAATGACCCGGTCGATCTCTCGCAGCAGTGCGTGTGGGTAGCGGGTAAACTCTAATTGATGGGGCAAAACAACCAAATCGACACTTTGACTGGCAATAGGCAGAAACAAGGGATCAGCCTGTAACTGACAATCACGAGATACACCAATGCGTATACGGTTTGGGATACGATTGAGTCTTAGTGCATCAAGTCCTGGTAGACACAACTGCAGCGCATTAAAGCCAAAGATATTCTGTACAGCCTCATCTAAGATAAGCTGTTCTTGGTTTAAAATGTATTGTCCAAGGGTTGAATTTAACCAAGGAACCATGTGTTCAGTATTCATGACTTTATTTTAACGGAAAACACCTCTCTCATGGCGAATAACAGTGCATCCTTACGTATCCATCCGATCCCCGCTTTTCAAGACAATTACATTTGGGTGATCGATAATGGCCAGCATGCTCTGGTTGTTGATCCTGGGACAGCGGAGGGAGTGGTTCAATACTTGACTCAGCATCACCTGATCTTAACGACAATTCTGATTACCCATCATCACAACGATCACACAGGTGGCATTGACGCGCTCACAGAGTACTACAACCCGGTTGTCTATGGTCCACTTAAAGAGGAAATCGCCGGCGTGACTCATGGGCTAGTGCCTGGCGATGTCATTGATATCAATGATCTGGGGTTACATTTTGCTGTTCTTGATTTTAGTGGCCACACGCTCGGGCACATTGGTTACTCTGCTCCGACCATGCTGTTTTGTGGTGATACCTTATTTAGCGCAGGGTGTGGTCGTATTTTTGAGGGGACCCCTGAGAGGATGTTCAAGGCCTTGAACAGCATAAAAACCTTACCTCTTAACACCCGTATTTACTGTACTCATGAGTATACGCAAAACAACATCGAGTTCGCTCTAGCGGTTGAACCTCATAATATCGCCCTTCAGCAGTATGCCAAGAGAGTCAATCTATTACGCCAAAAACACTTACCCACTCTGCCCACGAACTTGGAATTAGAGCTTTCTGTTAACCCTTTTTTACGCACTGATCAAGCCACTTTAATGGAAGCGCTGGCCAGCCAATACCCCAAAGCCATACAGGATGCCTTGTCTTTATTCACTTTCCTGCGTGCTTGGAAAAATGTCTTTCCTCATCCCCCTTCACTTGGTCATTAATCTGCCTTAAGATATAGTTTGTGTTCTAACTAATTATTGGGGTTCTTATGCAAATTAAATCTCTGGGTCAACAGGGTCTTAAGGTCAGTGCCTTAGGCCTTGGTTGTATGGGTATGTCTGAGTTTTACGGAAAAAAAGATGATCAAAAATCGATTGCCACCATTCACCGCGCCATTGAGTTAGGGGTTAATTTCTTTGATACGGCCGACATGTATGGCCCCTTTATTAATGAGGAGCTTCTGGGTAAGGCGCTTCAAGGCAAACGTCAACAGGTAGTGATTGCTACGAAGTTTGCCAATGTCAGAGGAGCCAATGGAGAGTTTCTTGGTGTACGGGGAGATCCTGATTATGTCAGGCAGTGCTGTGATGCCTCACTCAAGCGCTTAGGTGTGGACACCATTGATTTATATTACCAACATCGGGTTGATCCTCAGGTACCCATTGAAGAAACTGTGGGCGCCATGAGCGACTTAGTGAAGGCAGGCAAGGTACGATACTTAGGTTTGTCAGAGGCCTCTGCCGCCACCATACGCCGCGCCCATCAGGTTCATCCCATTAGCGCATTACAAACTGAGTATTCACTGTGGAGTCGCGATGCAGAACAGGATATTCTCCCCACCACCCGAGAGCTCGGTATCGGCTATGTGGCTTACAGTCCACTAGGACGGGGGTTCCTAACGGGACAATTTAAGTCTCCGGAGGATTTTGACAGTGAGGATTATCGCCGTCGCTCACCGCGCTTTCAGGGAGAGAACTTTATAAAAAATCTTGCCTTAGTTGAGATTATTGAGAATCTGGCTAAACAAAAAGGCTGTAGCGCAGCACAATTGGCCATCGCATGGGTCATGGCGCAAGGAGAGGATATCGTGCCCATTCCCGGTTCAAAAAGTCTGCCTCATTTGGAGGACAATTTAGGGGCGGTGAAGGTCACCTTAACGGTAGATGAACTGGGGTATATTAATCAACATATCCCCCAGGGTGCCGCGGTTGGCGATCGCTATGCCGCTCCTCAAATGCTCGCCTTAAATCGATAATCAAGACTTGCCAGGGTCATTAGCATGACCTTGGCAAGATAAAAAATCCGCTCTTTAGTAAAAACTCATCAAGGCATGTGATTGCGGGTCCAGTCGGCAGACTTTTCAATATCCTTGCCAAGCCCCTCAACGGTGTTGCAGGCAGTCAGTACAAACGCTGTGATTAACAATAACATCAACCCTTTCAACGTCATCGTTCGCTCCCTTATTAAAAAAAGCATTTATTGACCTCAGACTATACCTCAAGATAGTATCATTTGTTTAGGTTAAGGATGTAGTTAGGATGGTTAAGCGTTTTTCCACTCAATTGGTGTTGCTTATCAGCTTAAGCGGTTGGCTTTCGAGCGCATTGGCTGTGAGTGAGCCCACCTCCTCTGAGGAAGGAACGCTAATTTCTGTGCCTGATGCCTTGGCTAGT
>JAGXAW010000048.1 GCA_018971415.1 Betaproteobacteria bacterium | reverse complement strand
GGGCTGCACAAAAACCACCAATACCTAAATCATTAATGGCAGCCTCAGCGCCCCCTGCGATCATCACATCGGCATCACCGTACTCAATTAACCTTGCTGCATCACCAATACTGTGGTTACCAGTAGTACAGGCGGTGACCAAAGACACGTTTGGACCTTTTAGTCCATACATGATTGAGAGGTTACCTGAAATCATATTAATGATACTGCCAGGGATAAAAAACGGAGAAATTTTTCTCACACCGCCTTCTAAATAAGCGGTATGAGTATCTGTAATCATGGGTAGACCACCGATTCCAGAACCAATACAGACACCTTGGCGTTCTGCATCTTCTGGATTAGCCTTAAGCCCCGCATCTTGAATAGCTTGAATTGCTGCAATCAGACCAAAATGAATAAATGTATCCATTCGTCTAACTTCTTTAGGGTTTAAGTATTGGTTTACCTCTAAATCCCGTACTTCGCCAGCTATTTGGCAAGGCATCTCAGAGGCATCAAATTTTGATATCGTTCTGATACCAGAGCGACCTGCTGTGAGGTTACTCCAAGCTTCAGAGACTGTGTTACCAACAGGAGAGACTATTCCAAGACCGGTTACAACCACTCGACGACGCGTCATATTGAGTTATTCCTTAATACAAACAGACAGAACAACCTGTTCTGTCTGAGTAAATGAACTTCTAATTACGCTTTCAAGTGACTATTAACGTAGTCAATAGCCTGTTGTACTGTAGTGATTTTCTCAGCTTCTTCATCTGGAATTTCGCATTCGAACTCTTCTTCAAGAGCCATAACTAATTCTACGGTATCAAGCGAGTCTGCGCCTAAATCATCAACGAAAGAAGAACTGTTTTGTACATCTTCCTCCTTGACTCCCAATTGTTCAGAAACGATTTTTTTGACTCGCTGTTCAATATTTGACATGGGTTTAATCCTTTTTTTCTAGGGTATAACAAAAACAACGCTATTTTATCAGAACATATTCAATCTAGCACAGGCAATTTAATCCATTGCCATTCCGCCATTGACATGAAGGGTTGCCCCTGTAATGTAATCGGCTTTAGAAGAGGCTAAAAAGGCCACTGTATAAGCCACATCTTCGGGTTTACCAAGCTTGCCTAGGGGGATTGCCGACAATAAAGCTTTCTGTTGTGATTCATCCAACACATGGGTCATATCAGTTTCAATAAATCCTGGTGCTACGCAATTCACTGTAATGCCTCGACTGCCTAATTCTTTAGCAAGGGATTTACTCATACCAATAAGTCCAGCTTTGGCGGCCGCATAGTTGGCTTGTCCAGGATTACCAGTTGAACCCACTACCGATCCGATATTAATGATTCTGCCAAAACGGGCTTTCATCATATCCCTCATCACGGCTCTAGATAACTTAAATGTGGCAGTCAAATTCGTATCAATAACATCCTGCCAATCCTCATCACGCATGCGCATGGATAACATGTCTTTGGTAATCCCTGCATTATTAACAAGGATGGAAACCGGGCCAAACTGCACCTTAATGCTCTCAATGAGATTTAAAATACCTTGATCATCTCGTACATCAAGAACCATCCCACACCCTGACAATGACTCACTTTTAAGCGTCTCAGATATCAGGTTAGCGCCAGCTTCTTTGGTGGCAGTTCCAATAACAGTTATTCCTTGCCTTGCAAGCTCCAACATAATAGCTCTGCCAATACCTCTGCTGGCACCAGTTACTAAGGCTATGGTATTTGGTTGCGTCATCTTAAGCGGCTCCCTCAATGGTGTTTTTCATGGTAGCAAAATCATGTAAAGCGATACCAGTTAAATTGCTGTCTATACGTTTAACAAGTGGCGCTAAAACCTTACCCGGACCACACTCGTAAAAGGTATTGATTCCACTTTGCTGAATAGCATGAATACAAGATACCCATCTGACAGGAGAATACATTTGTGTTTTCAGAGCAGTTTTAATGTCATCAATGGAATGACTAAGCGACGCATTGACATTGTGATACAAAGGGATTGTAGGCATGCTAAGGGTGATTGAATTTAATACTTCAGCAAGCTTTTCAGAGGCCTCTTTTAACAATGAGCAATGTGAAGGCACGCTCATCGGTAATATGACAGCGCGTTTAGCGCCTTTTTCTTTGGCAATTAATACAGCACGCTCAATAGCCGCTTTGTGACCTGCAATGACCACCTGACCTGGTGAGTTAAAATTGGCAGGCTCAAGAACATCATGTTCCTTTGCTAGAGCGCAAATTTCCCCAATAGTGGTATCGTCGACGCCTAAAATGGCTGCCATACCACCAACGCCAGCTGGTACTGCATCTTGCATTGCCTGAGCGCGGGCATGAGTGACCATCAGCGCCTCTTTAAAACTGATGGCACCACCCGCAACCAAGGCGGTAAATTCCCCTAGGCTGTGTCCTGCCAGTGCAGCAGGCTTTTGGCCATTGATATGTAACCAAGTACGGTAGGCTGCAATCCCTGCAGTGAGCATTATGGGTTGCGTATTAACAGTTTGGGCCAATGCTTCCTCAGGACCATCGTTGACCATTGCCCACAAATCTTTACCTAAAATATCGTTAGCCTCTAAAAAGGTTTCTTTAGCAACAGAAACCTCTTCGTAACCCTTCATCATGCCTACAGATTGAGAACCTTGTCCCGGAAAAATAAAAGCAAAACTCATTATGTTACTTCTCCTAAAATTTCAAGAGGGCAGAACCCCATGTAAACCCTCCTCCAACACCAACGAGTAAGCAGGTTTGTCCTGGTTTGATACGCCCAGTTCTTACCCCTTCATCAAGCGCTAAAGGAATAGAGGCGGCTGAGGTGTTGCCGTGTTTTTGGACTGTAACAATCACCTTTGACATAGGTAATTTCAGCTTATCCGCTGTGGCCTCTATGATACGAATATTAGCTTGATGCGGTATAAGCCAATCAACCTGATCAATGGTCATTGCATTATGAGTTAGCGCTTCGAGTGAGACTTGTGATAATACTTTCACGGCAAATTTAAAAACAGCCCCGCCATCCATCGTGACAGTGGGATTTCCACTGGTTTCGCCATTCATGACATGACCTGGGACACACAACATGTCGGCGTATTTGCCGTCGGCATGTAAATGGGTAGACAAAATACCTGGGTCATTGCTTTTTGACAGTACAACGGCCCCTGCGCCATCACCAAAGAGAACGCACGTGTTGCGATCTTGCCAATTCAGTAGATTGGTAAAGGTTTCTGCCCCTACCACCAAGGCATTGGTGGCCTGTCCGGACTTAATAAAGAGATCAGCAACAGAGAGTGCATAAACAAAGCCAGTGCAAACTGCTTGAATATCAAAGGCTGCACCATGATGAATACCTAATTTTTGTTGAAGAAGACAGGCAGTGCTTGGGAACACCATATCAGGCGTTGTCGTCGCAACAATAATTAAATCAATGTCCGTATTGGCAAGCTGTGCATGTTGAATTGCTTTTTGCGCAGCATGAAAGGCCAAATCACTGGTGGTTTCATGTGGCGCATGAATATGCCTGCTTTCTATGCCAGTTCGAGTTCTAATCCATTCATCGCTGGTGTCCACACTTTTTTCTAACTCAGCGTTTGAAAGCGTGGTTTCAGGTAGGTAACTACCTACCCCAATTATTTTTGAAAAGGTTGTCATTGGGCGTGTTCGGAGAAATTCAGTTTATTAATCGTGGTTTCAATTCTGTTAATCACATTATTTCTGTGTTCAGAAACGGCATATTGTAATGCATGGCGGAAAGAGTAAGCATCTGCGCCACCATGACTTTTAACAACCAAGCCCTTTAAGCCCAGCAAACTGGCGCCGTTGTATTGCCGATGATCAACTTTTTTTCTAAAGCTATTCAACACTGGCATGGCAATGAGTGCTGCCAATTTTGTGAATATATTTTTCTTAAATTCGTTTTTAATCATTTGGCTTAGCATCCAAGCCAAGCCCTCTGAGGTCTTTAAAACTATATTACCAACAAATCCATCACAGACAACAACGTTAACGGTACCGCGGTAGATATCATCACCCTCAACGTTACCGTAAAAATTAATGGGTGAGCTCGCTAAAAGCAAGGCAGCCTGTTTAATCACTTCACCTCCCTTAATAGCCTCATGCCCAATATTGAGTAATCCTACCGTAGGTTTTTCAATACCATCAATGGCTGCACAAAGCGTAGATCCCATAATACCAAATTGCTGCAAATGTTCTGCATCACAATCCACATTAGCACCAAGATCGAGGACATAAACGTGACCATTTATAGAGGGCATTTTTGTGGCGATGGCTGGGCGTTCAATGCCAGGCATCATTTTCAGGACAAAACGAGCAGTAGCCATTAAAGCACCCGTGTTACCTGCACTAACACATACATTGGCTTGGCCAAGTTTAACCAAATCAATAGCCACCCTCATGGAAGAGTCTTTTTTCTTTTTTAAGGCCAAGGCAGGCGCTTCATCCATGCTCACAACTTCAGAGGCGTGGTGAATGGTAAGACGAGGCGTGGGTTTAAAACGGAGTTTTTTTAATTTTCGATCAATTAAATCTTGTTGACCAACGAGAATTAAATTGACATCAGGGTCTAATGATAGAAGATTCAACGCGGCAGGGACAGTGACATCGATTCCGATATCACCACCCATTGCATCAACTGCAACCGTTACGGTCATAAGTAAATCTAAAGAATGAAACGCGATTTACTGATTTTTGGTTTTGACGACTTTTTTACCGCGATAAAATCCATTTGGACTAATGTGGTGACGCAGATGAACTTCTCCTGTCGTTGGCTCAGTAGCCAAAGCAGGAGCGGTTAAGAAATCATGCGAACGGTGCATACCACGTTTTGACGGTGATTTTTTATTCTGTTGAACAGCCATAATTAATACTCCTAAAAAAATATTTTACCGTTTCAGTTGCGTTAGTACTTGAAACGGATTTGTCTTACCTTCCCCTTCTAGCTCAGATTCTGATGCATGACACTGCTCAGAGTCATGAAGCGTAGTTAAAGGCAAAGCTAACAATAACTCTTCTTCCACCAAATGCAACAAAGACAAACTTTGAGGTGCAACAATAACATCTTCACCCTCAATTTCATCCTCTACCTCAGGAAGAAGCTTCTCATCTTTCACTAACACCAATCGTGTAGCGGAACTAAGGTCAGTTAATAATCCACCCAAACATCTTTGGCAAATTAACTCCAGCTGCCCTTTTACTTCAACCTCTAAAACTGGTGCATTGTTTACGTTTGTGTAACCTTTTACTTTATAATCAATGACGCCTTGTTGGCTGTGTAGATAACCTTTAAGCGCAGGTAAATCCTCAGCCGAACAAGACCCCGTATACTCTTGGTTTAGTAGCGCATAACGAATAGGGTCAAAGGTATAATCAGCAAACATAAGCCCTCCATTTTAACCAAAGAACCTTATATTGTCAAAGACTTATAGTTTAAAACGCCAAATGCCAAAGGTAAATTATGACTGTTATTCTCGCCTCATCCTCAATGTACAGAAAAGAACTACTGAATCGTCTACGAATCCCCTTTTTAACCCTATCTCCGCACATTGATGAGTCACCATTAGCCAACGAACGCCCCATCGATCTTGCCGAAAGACTGGCTATTGAAAAAGCCAGAGTCATTGCTGAGCAATATCCAGACTCGGTAGTCATTGGCTCTGATCAGTGCGCAGATTTAGCGGGAGAAATTATTAATAAACCTGGAAACCATGAAAATGCAGTATTGCAATTAAAAAAAGCCAGCGGTAATAAGATGGTTTTTTATACAGGATTGGCTGTGGTTTCCGTACAGCAATCTTTGGCGTTTAGCTGCGTTGTCGAAACTCAAGTCAAATATAAGGTATTGTCAGAGGAGATAATCGAAAACTATCTGAATAAAGAACAGCCCTATGATTGTGCCGGCAGCGGTAAAATTGAGTCATTGGGAATCGTCTTAGTGGACTGGATTAAAAGTGACGATCCCACTGCGCTCATTGGTTTACCCTTAATAAAAACAGCGGACTATTTGTCACGCTGCGGCATCAAATTACTGTGAGTTACTTTTTCGCTTCTGGTGAATTTTTGGTAGTAGCACTGTGATCTGATTCTTCTTCATCACTGCGTTTACCAGTCATGGCAACAAAAACAATAGCGCTAATAAAGATAATGGCGGTTAAGGTTTCTAACATAATGTTCTCTCCTCCTTATTGATTAGGATAATTTGTTATTGTTGTTTTTTATGATTGTTGCACAAAACCCCCTAAAGGGTAAGTCAGTAACTTATAGTTATTAAAAGTATTTCTTATTAAGCGAATGACCAGATTTAGCTTGAAATGAAGAACAACTGAATTTTCTTTTGAGATGAACAAACTAACCATATGAATATAAACGAGAATGATCCAACATTATTTTTGATTCCCGTACCCATTTACGAGGATACACAGATGTTAACGTTGCCTAGTGCAACCCTTGATGTGATTAAGAAGCTTGATTTCTTTGTGGTAGAAAACGCAAAGGTAGCTAGAAAGCATCTAAAAAATGCGCAATTAAACCAACCGATTGCAGATCTTTCAATCAAAGAATTAGACCAAAATTTATCAGATAAAGCCTTAGAGGAATTACTCAATCCCATTACTAATGGACATTCAATTGGCCTGATGTCCGATGCGGGATGCCCAGCCATAGCAGATCCAGGCGCAAGACTTGTGCGTCTTGCTCATCAAAAGCGTATACATGTTGTCCCATTAGTGGGTCCTTCTTCCATTTTATTGGCGTTAATGGCAAGTGGGCTAAATGGACAGTGTTTTTGTTTTCATGGTTATTTACCCGTTAAAGAGGATGAGCGTAATCAAAAAATCAAAGCTGCTGAATTAAGATCAAAACACAACAATGAAACCCAAATATTGATTGAAACACCCTACCGTAACCAGGTTATTTTTAATGCACTACTCACACATTTAACGCCTAACACCCTGTTAACAGTGGCTTTTGCGATTAACTCTCCCAATGAGGTAATTCAAACCAAAGCAGTTCATCATTGGAGAGAGAGACCCTTATCGCTAGAAAAAGCACCAGCTATTTATCTATTTTTAGCACAATGATAAGATAGTTAGGTTACTAATTAGATAAAAACCATGTGGATTGTTAGATTAGCGTTAAAGCGCCCTTATACATTTGTTGTGCTGGCAATATTGATTGTGATTCTTGGCATAACGTCTATAAAGAAGACACCAACAGATATCTTTCCCAATATAGATATCCCTGTGGTGACTGTTATATGGACTTACAGCGGATTGTCACCCAAGCAAATGGAAAAATATATCACGACTTTTAGTGAGTATTCTCTGTCCGCAGGGGTTAATGATGTGAGAGCTATTGAGTCTCAAACCTTAAACGGGGTGAACTCAATTAAGATCTTCTTTCAGCCTAACGTAAAAATTTCTGAGGCTGTCGCACAAGTTGTCTCCATCTCTCAAACAATTATCAGACGTATGCCTCAGGGTACCGTCCCACCACTGATTTTGCGCTATGAAGCTTCCAGCGTACCAGTACTTCAGTTAGCACTATCTAGCAGTAAGTTAAATGAATCACAGCTCTATGATTTTGGTATTTACCGAGTCAGGACAGCCATTGCTCCCGTAAAGGGGACGCGACTCCCTCTACCCTATGGTGGGAAACCAAGACAAATCCAGGTGGATCTCGATCCTGCTGCCATGATGGCTAAGGGCATTACTGCTAACGATATAAATAATACTCTGGTCAATCAAAATCTAAGCTTACCCACAGGTGAAGCCAAGATTGGGGCAACAGATTATGTGGTTGCCATGAACATGAATCCTACCAATATCGATTCAATGAACGGTCTACCCATTAAAAAGGTTAACGGTAATTGGGTATATTTACGTGATGTGGCGCATGTCAGAGATGGTTTTGGTGTACAAACCAACGTCGTACGTTCAAATGGAGAAAGAGGCGCTTTATTAACCATTTTAAAAACAGGTCAAGCCTCAACCCTAGATGTGGTTAACGGGATTAAAGAACTGATCCCTGGCTTAAAAAAACAATATCCAGATATTCATATCGAAGAGTTATTTGATCAATCTATCTTTGTTAAAGCAGCCATTAAAGGGGTTTTAGTTGAAGGATTAACTGCAGCGTTACTCACCGCTGGGATGATTTTATTGTTTCTTGGAAGTCTTCGAAGCACTTTCATCGTTGTGGTATCCATCCCCTTATCCATTTTGTCATCACTCATCATTTTATATTTAACGGGTGAAACATTAAATATTATGACGCTGGGCGGCCTTGCCTTGGCTGTCGGTATTTTGGTTGATGATGCTACCGTTGAAATTGAAAACATACATCGCAATGCAGAGTTGGGTTTACCTGTTGAAGAAACCATATTGTTAGGAGCATCGCAAATTTTTGTTCCTACCTTTGTCTCCACATTGTCAATTTGTGTTGTATTTGTCTCTGTGGTCTTTTTAAATGGACCAGCCAAATATCTTTTTACGCCCCTTGCGCTAGCAGTGGTATACGCCATGATGGCATCTTGGGTTTTATCCAGAACCTTAGTCCCTGTCATGGTGAAATATTTATTACCCAATGAGTTGAATGGGCCGCACGGTTCTTCAATTCATCAAGCCTTTGAACGAAACTTTGAGAAATTAAGAACCCGTTATGTGGCTTTTCTTAGTACCTGTTTAGCACACAAAAAAAATGTCTTAGTGACCAGCGCTTTTATTGTTTTAGCCACCTTGGTTGTTTTGCCATTCATTGGACGTGATTTTTTCCCAATTGTAGATGCAGGACAGATACGTATTCATGTCAGTGCCCCAGCCGGACTAAGACTTGAGGAAACAGAAAGAGTCTATGCTGACGTGGAAAGAAAAATAAAAACACTAATTGACACTGATGATCTCAACTTGATTCTAGACAATATTGGGATCCCTCAATCAGTTAATTTGGCCTTCACGGATACCCCAACAATTAGTTCTAATGATGGTGAAATTTTAATCTCACTCAAACCCACTCATCACGTGGCAACCCCAGATTATGTTAGACAATTGCGTCATACATTACCGGCTCAATTTCCTGGCGTTAATTTCTTTTTTCAACCAGCAGATATCGTTAGTCAGATACTCAACTTTGGGGTTCCAGCTCCCATAGATGTTCAAATTTCCGGTTTTAACCCTAAAATTCCTGCTATCGCTGATCAGCTTCAAAGAAACATTTCAACCATTGCAGGCGCTGCGGATGTACATCGCTTTCAAGTCAGAAATGCACCACAGTTAGATGTGATTGTTGACCGTAACCGGGCCGCTGACATTGGTTTAACAGAGCGAGATGTGGCTAATAATGTGTTAATTGGCTTAAGCTCAAGTTCTACCATAAGCTACAATCTTTGGCCTGATCCTACTTCTGGTGTGGGGTATCCCATCGCCGTGCAAATACCACAAGCAAAAATGTCTAATTTTAATCAATTAATGAATATTAATTTACCTGGTATTGGGAATGCCATGTATGAGTCACTTGGTAATGTAGCCAGTATCAAACGCAGTGAAAGCCCTTTGGTGATTAGCCACTACGATGTCCAACCAGTCTTTGATATTTATGCCAACGTAGAGGATCAAGATTTAGGCTCTGTGGCGAGTAAAATATCCACTTCAATTGATCAAGTCACGCCTACCCTACCCCCAGGTACACGCCTTGTCATGCGTGGACAGGTCGATAGCATGAATCAAGCATATGTTCGCTTAGGCATTGGTATTATTGTGGCCGCCTTGGTGGTTTACTTTCTGATGGTTGTTAATTTCCAATCTTGGACTGATCCTTTTATTATCATCACAGCTCTTCCAGGCGCCCTGTGCGGTGTGGTGTGGATATTATTCTCTACCAATACCCCTTTTAGTGTACCAGCACTGATGGGGACAATCATGAGTTTGGGGGTGGCAACGGCAAACAGTATCCTGGTGGTGACTTTCGCTAACGATCGCTTAAGAACCGGGATTACTCCTTTAGAGGCGGCCGTTGAGTCGGGGTATACCCGTCTTCGTCCAGTGTTAATGACAGCCTCAGCCATGTTAATTGGCATGGTACCCATGGCTCTCGGTCTTGGGGAAGGCGGCGAACAGAATGCTCCTCTAGGACGCGCAGTCATTGGTGGTCTTCTTCTTGCCACATTCTCTACTTTGGTATTCGTCCCTGTGGTTTTTGCTTGGCTCAAATCTGCCATGATCAAGCGTGGCTATCAATTTAATGATACCACTATGCATCATGAAGTCATTTAAGGAATAACATCAACATGTTTAATCAATTTATTAATCGATTATTTATACGTCTCTTTAAAGCCAGTAAGCCTATTATCATAGTGAGCGGACTATTTTTAATATTGATTATCATGGCGTTAATTAACCGTTTCGGTCTTATTCATAGGGCGCCACGTCCACAGATCATGCCTGCAGTCTCGGTGTTGGTCT
>JAGXAW010000068.1 GCA_018971415.1 Betaproteobacteria bacterium | reverse complement strand
GATTGGTAGGACTCTTTGGCGTAAAGCAAAGAGTGCTCTCTTTTGTTTAAGGCAATAGTTAATTCTTGTTGTTGAAGAGCGATACTGTTAAGTTGAGACAATGAGCTCGTCACTTCTTTCAAGGCATCAAGAATACGTTGGTTATATTGATCTACTGCCAAATCAAACTCGCTGTTGGCAATAGACAGTTGAGCTTGGCGATACCCCCCGTCAAATAAGGGTAATGAGAGAGCAGGGCTTGATCCCATCAAGAGAGCCTGATGGCTAAACAATTGATTAAAACCAATCGCTTCAACGCCAATAAAGGCAGACAAATTAATGTCTGGATAAAATGCCTTTTGAGCAACTTGTATTCTTTTTTGCATGGCTTCAATACGCCACAGTTGAGCGGTGATATCGGGGCGTTGCGCAATAAGATGTAGGGGCAGTGAGGAGGGAACACTAATTTTGGTATCAAGTTTTAGGGTTGGGCGATGAAGTTTTTCTGTGGCACCAGGCCCACGGCCAATGAGTGCCGCGAGAGCGGTTTGAACGAGTTCAATTCGTAGGTTAAGGGCTGTGACTTTGTTATTTAGTGCCGGTAAAGATGCTTCATAGTCATTCACTGTTGCCTTGGAGCCCAAGCCTGCTTGCTGGCGTTGTATTTCGATATTCAATGCTATTTTGGCATCATCAAGCTCCTGCACTGCGAGATCCTTTAATTGATAAGTTGCCGCCAGTTCGAGATAGAGTTTGATAATGGCATTGCGTAATTCGATTACCGCCTCCTGCCCATCTAAAGTAACCGCTTGCACTTCGTCAACGGAGGCTTGCCATTGATTTTTGCGCTGTCCCCACAAATCTAAATGGTAGGAAAGGCCAGTCACCACATTATTGTTCCAATAGGTGCTTCCAGCCCAAGGCGGGGGAATAAACTGTAATGCGGTAAAGTGGTCACGTTCAGAGGTACCGTTAACAGTGATACTTGGTAACATCTGGCTTTGATCGATACCAGTAATTGCTTTTGCAAGAGTAATCCTATGCTGCAGGCTTTTAACAAGTTGACCGTCTTTTATGGCGTCTTCGAGGAGCTGATTGAGTTGCTCGTCGTGATAGAGAGCCCACCAGTTATGTTGAGGAGCATTGATGGTGTTGCTGCGATGAATGCTATGGCCTAAAGCAAGCTGTTGAAGCTGCAATTGAGTGGCGGCAGATTGATTTAAGCCTTCTAAGTTAGCGCAACTGGAAAGCAGTAGGCAAGCTAGCGTGCTTATAGTAAGGATCCTTACTTTATCAATAAAAAAATTAACCAAGTCGTTCAAGATGGCTTACCAATGTTTTAAGGGAGCTTAGCATTTGATCTCTTTCAGTTAAGCTAAGCGTTGACATGAGTTCACTAATTTTGTGGTTATAGTCAGGAACAATGGAGTCTAGTTTTTTTAAACCAAGCGCGGTGAGTTGAATAACATATTTACGCCTGTCCGTTGGGTCTTCCACTCGGGTAACCAAGCCTTCAGCTTGAAGACTGTCAATGAATCCTGTAATACTGGCTTTTGTTACTCCAGCTTTTTCAGCAAGATCGGTGGGGGAAGACGAATAGTCTGTTTGTCTCAGAAGAAGAATAAGAATCCACCACCTACCCTGAAGTAGACCATGTTTTGCGAGGAGTTTATCCAGTGCTTGAGAGATATCTGAGCTGGCCCTTAACAGAACTATAAAGTCGACGACGGCGCGAATATTAATGGTGGGGTAGCGTGCCGACAATTTTTGCAGACTCTGGCTGGTGGGTAACTCTTTTAGTAGTAACATAATTAAACGTAGTTTGTTAGGTAGTAAATATTATGGTACCTAACAATAAACTTGTCAATTTTATTTAAAGAGATATTGATTGTCTGATTGGTGGCAGCTCTCTAAAAAGAGGTTAGATTGAATCGGAAAGGCGCTTAGCAGCTTGAGGCTTAAATGATGTTGTAGGTTACAAATAGTGCATGCTCACACGCCGCTCCAGGCGATGAAGAAAACATGTAGTGAAAATAGGTGGTAAATAGCGTGTTAGAAGTGTGTTAACTGATTGATTTATATCTTATTTAACCAGTGGCGGAGAGAGAGGGATTCGAACCCTCGATGCAGTTTTTGACCGCATGCTCCCTTAGCAGGGG
>JAGXAW010000047.1 GCA_018971415.1 Betaproteobacteria bacterium | reverse complement strand
GCCTTAAGCGAAGGATTTAGTGATAAGGAAGTGAAGGAAGCCAAGCAATCCTTAGCGCAATCCTCTGCCTTGGGTCGCGCTCAAGATGATGCGCTAGCTGGTTTATTAACCAAGTTGTTGTTTGATAATCACGACATGACCTATGTGGATAAGCTTGATAAAGACATTCAACAGGTGAGTGTCAGTGAAGTTAACCAAGCCTTTAAAAAATGGGTAACACCAGGGCAGTTTGCTGAAGTAGTGGCAGGAGACTTTAACAAGCACCCAGCCAAGTAAGTGATATGGGCAATAAAATTCCCATATCAGTTCTGGTGGTGATTTACACACGGCACGGTGAAGTGTTACTGCTAAACCGTGCCGATCACCCGGGGTATTGGCAATCCGTCACAGGCAGTTGTGACCATCTCGATGAGCCCTTAGAGCAGACTGCTTGCCGCGAAGTGAAGGAGGAGACGGGACTTGATTGTCAGCGTTTTGAGTTACAAAACTGGCATTGGCAACAGGTCTACGAGATTTACCCCCATTGGCGCTTTCGCTATCCTGAGGGAGTGATTCATAATACCGAGCATGTCTTTGGGCTTTGCTTGCCTGAGCGGCAGAGTATTCAATTGGCTGAGCGTGAACACATTGATTTTGTGTGGCTGTCAATTGACGAGGCAGCTCATCGGTGCTTTTCAGAAACCAATCGAGCTGCCGTCTTAAGAGTTAAAGAGTTGTTGAAAAATTAGACAGAGAAGGAAGAACCGCAACCACAGGTGGTGGTGGCATTCGGATTACGAATGACAAATTGCGCCCCTTCTAAGTCCTCTTTATAGTCAATTTCAGCGCCAACCAGATACTGAAAACTCATCGGATCAATCAGTAATTCCACTCCATTTTTTTGAATAACGGTGTCGTCCGCAGCCTGCTCTTCTTCAAAGGTAAAACCATACTGAAAACCGGAGCAGCCGCCACCTGAGACAAAAACCCTTAATTTAAGGTCAAGGTTATTCTCTTCCTCAAGAATAGAGCGTATTTTATCTGTCGCACTGTCAGTTAAGAGTACGGGAGCCAGGGTTTCATCTAATGGTGCATTCATAGCCATACCTCAATTAAATAGTACTGAATCTGTACTACATTATACTGCGATTTGTGACTTAAAGATTATTTTATAAGTCTATGGCAATATAGGCAGTTGTGTTAAGCCTAAAGTTTCAGGTAAACCAAACATTAAATTCATGTTTTGCACTGCCTGGCCTGCTGCGCCCTTAACCAAATTATCGATGACCGATAAAATCACCACCGTTTGTCCCTGTTGCGGTTGGTGTAAGGCAATCCGGCAGAGGTTAGAAGCCCTCACTGAGCGCGTTTCAGGATGACTACCAAAGGGCATCACGTCCACAAAAGGCTCCTTCGCATAATGCTCCTCAAAGAGCTTTTGTAAATCAGTGGCTGCAGTAAGTGTTGCATAGCATGTGGCGTGAATGCCCCGAATTAAAGGCGTTAAATGGGGGGTAAAAATAAGATTAACCTCAGGGTCATGATAACGGCTCAGTTGTTCACTGATTTCTGGCAAATGACGGTGGCCGCTGGCCCCGTAAGCTTTAAAGTTGTCTGACGCCTCAGAAAATAAGGTGTGGACTTCACTTTTTCTGCCTGCCCCTGATACCCCAGATTTGGCGTCGGCAATCAGGTTTTGCGTATTGACTACGCCCGCCTTAATCAAGGGAATAAAGGCAAGCTGAACTGCCGTCGGGTAGCAACCGGGGTTAGCCACCAGCTGGGCGGTTTTAATGGCTGCACGATTCACTTCCGGTAAGCCGTAAACCGCTTGTTTGACCCACTCGGGAGAGGTGTGCTCCATGCCGTACCATTGTTGCCATAGGGCGATATCTTTAATACGAAAATCAGCCGCAAGATCAATCACTTTAACGCCCCGCTCTAATAGCTTAGGCGCCTCTTTCATGGCAATTCCATTGGGCGTTGCAAAAAATACCAGATCACAGGCAAAAAGATCGGTACTCTGAGGGTCGGTAAAACTTAATGCTACCTGTCCTCTGAGGTTGGGGAAAACATGAGACACCTCTTTACCGGCATCCTGTCTTGAGGTGATGGCCGTTAAACTTACTTCAGGATGAGCGGCCAATAAGCGTAGCAGCTCAACGCCGGTGTATCCTGTGCCACCCACTATCCCCACTTTAATCATGTTTGTCTCTCCCCAATCAACTCTTGACTATTATCGCTTAAAATTCTTCGTCTCGAGCAATAAAAAAAGCCGGACTAACCGGCTTTTTATCATGCTTAAAGCAACAATTAGCGCTTGCTGAACTGTTTGCGACGACGTGCTTTGTGAAGACCAACTTTTTTACGTTCCACTTCACGGGCATCACGGGTAACAAGTCCTGCTTGTTTGAGCGCGCTTTTTAATTCAGGATTAAAATCAATTAAAGCGCGAGTAATACCGTGACGAACAGCGCCGGCCTGGCCAGATTCACCACCACCTGCCACGTTAACACGAATATCAAAACCGCCTAAGTAATTGGTCAGCTCTAGAGGCTGGCGAACCACCATGCGGCCTGTTTCACGAGAAAAGTATACGTCCAATGGTTTGCCGTTAACAATAAATTTGCCTGATCCGTTTTTTAAGAAAACACGGGCCACAGCACTTTTACGTCTGCCGGTACCATAATAATATTGTCCGATCATAATAATACCTAGATAACTAAAGGTTTAGGTTGTTGAGCTGCATGTGGATGGTCTGTTCCAGCATACACTTTCATTTTTTTAATCATGGCGTAGCCCAAGGGACCCTTAGGTAACATGCCTTTCACCGCTTTCTCTAAAACACGGGCAGGATGACGTGCGCGCATTTTGTTGAAGTTGGTTTCGTAAATACCGCCTGGGTAGCCAGAGTGGCGGTAGTATTTTTTATCTTCGCCTTTGTTACCTGTCACGCGGATTTTATCGGCATTCACAACAACGATAAAATCACCTGTATCTACGTGAGGTGTATAAATGGCTTTATGTTTGCCACGCAGTCTTAAGGCGATCTGGCTTGCTAAACGTCCCAGAACCAAGTCTTGGGCGTCAACAACGAACCAGTCGCGTTGTACTTCATGGTTTTTAGCTGAAAAGGTTTTCATGACACTTTACCAACAGAATGATTTGATAGCCTGCCATTATAAACTTGAGTCTTTTCTAATGTCAATGCGTTGTTATAATGTGAGATTATGGCTATTCAATATAGGAAAGCGCGATGAAAGCACGGGTAAAGTGGGTTGAGGGCATGAGTTTTCTGGGTGAGAGTGGCAGTGGCCATACCTTTTTGATGGATGGTGCCCCGGAAGCGGGGGGGCGTAACCTTGGGGTGCGCCCCATGGAAGCCATGCTCCTTGGAGCAGGCGGATGTACTTCCTTTGATGTGGTATTGATTCTAAAGCGCTCACGGGCACAGGTGACAGATTGCGTGGTGGAAATTGACAGTGAGCGCGCGCAAACCGATCCTAAGGTGTTTACTAAAATCCACTTTCATTTCATTGTTACTGGCATTGATTTAAAACCCGAATTGGTGGACAGAGCGATAAAGTTGTCCGCTGAGAAGTATTGTTCAGCAACATTCATGTTGGGTAAAACCGCGGAAGTCACCCATGGTTTTGAAATTCGTGAGGCAGTGTAATGACTTTAAAACCCACGCTGCAATGGTTAATAGCAGGTAACTCTCTTAATCAAGAGCAGATGACAGAGGCCATGGAGAGTATTTTTTCTGGGCAAGTCTCAGACAGTCAAATAGCGGCTTTTTTAAGTTTGTTAGCGCGTAAGGGCGAGAGTGTAGAGGAAATTACAGCCGCTGCCAAAGTCATGCGACGTCTCTCTCAGCCTGTCATTAGCCACAATATCTTACCTTTAGTAGATACCTGTGGCACGGGAGGGGATGGGTTACATACTTTCAATATCTCAACTGCTTCATCTTTTGTGGTGGCCGCGGCCGGTGCTGCGGTGGCTAAGCATGGCGGTCGATCTGTTTCTTCAACAAGTGGCAGTGTGGATGTTTTAGAGGCCATGGGCATTGAGGTCAGTCAATGGCATTTATCCCATGTGGAGCGTTCCCTGGAGCGCTTTCATTGGACTTTTATGTTTGCCCCCAACCACCATTCAGCCATGAAACATACGGCCCATGTTCGTAAAGATTTAGGTATTAGAACAATCTTTAATATTCTGGGTCCCTTAACCAACCCGGCTAATGCCTCTTGCCAAGTGTTAGGGGTATTTTCTGGGCATTTAACAGCGACTTTAGTGGAGGTACTAAAGCAGCTAGGCAGTGAGTGCGCCATGGTGGTTCACGGTCATGATGGTTTGGATGAAATATCTTTATCTGGTTCTACGGTGGTGTCAGAGTTAAGAGCTGGAGAGATTACCCATTATGAAATTACCCCAGAGCAATTTGGTTTTAAGAGAACGCCATTAAATACGTTACTGGTTAAAAACGCCATGGAATCCATGTTTTTTATTGATCAAGTGTTAGACAATCAAGAGGGTCCGGCGCGCGATATTGTGGCCTTAAATGCGGGCGCTGCTATTTACGTTGCAGGTTGCGCTGAGACTCTTCAAGAGGGAGTTGGTAAAGCTTTAGAAGCGATTAAAACAGGCGCAGCCAAAGCGTTACGAGACAGAATAAAAGGAGCTGTGCATGGATGATGTATTAAGTAAAATTATTGCTACTAAACACGACGAAGTGGCGCACGCAAAAGAGCAGGTCTCGCTAAGTGTCATGCGCGAGTTGGCGCTGTCTGCCAAGCCCTCACGGGATTTTGTGGGGGCCTTAAAAAACAAAATGCTTAAGGGTGAAGCTGCCGTGATTGCAGAGATTAAACGAGCAAGCCCCAGTAAGGGCGTTTTACGGCAAGATTTTGATCCGGCAGCCATAGCGCAAAGCTATGAGCAGCGTGGTGCTGCTTGTTTATCGGTGCTCACCGATGAAGAATATTTTCAGGGCTCCATTGAGTACTTACGTGAAGCACGTTACGCCAGTCAACTGCCGATTTTACGAAAAGACTTTATTGTTGACGAGTATCAAATCTTTGAATCAAAGGCCGTTGGGGCTGATGCGATTTTGCTAATAGTGGCTGCGCTAGATGACTTTCAATTGTCAGCCTTCTGTCAGCTCTCGCAAAGTTTAGGTATGGCAGTATTGGTGGAGTCACACAATGAAGAAGAATTACAGCGTGCTCTACAACTGCCCACAGAGTTAATGGGTATTAATAACCGCAATTTAAAAACCTTTGTCACCTCACTTGAGGTGAGTTTGAGTTTAAAAGATATTGTGCCTCAGGATCGCATTGTTATTACAGAAAGTGGGATTGCTGTGAGAGAGGATGTGGCGCTTATGCGTCAAAACGGTATACACAGTTTTCTAGTGGGCGAAGCGTTTATGAGAGCCTTAGATCCTGGCCAGGCCTTAGCTCAGCTATTTAAAAATTAACAATTATTAACCCTTACAAAAGGTTACAGTAATTTTATTGGCACATGTCAGAATACAACGACTTTGTATGTCATGACTTTTATCAAGGAGCGGGACTTTGTTAGAAATTGTTAAGTTGGCATTAAGACGACCTAATACTTTTATTGTCATGTCTTTGATGATTACGTTATTTGGCATTATTTCTGCGTTCAAAACCCCTGTTGATATCTTTCCTCAAATTAACATTCCGGTGATCAGTGCTGTTTGGACTTACAGCGGTATGCCGCCCAATGATATGGCAGGTCGAATTGTCTATTACTATGAACGCTCCTTAAGTTCTACGGTGAATGACATTGAGCATATTGAATCGCAGTCGCTGTTTGGTTACGGCATCGTAAAAATCTTCTTTCAACCTAATGTTGATATTCGTACTGCTAACGCTCAGGTTACGGCTATTTCGCAAACCGTATTAAAGCAGATGCCCCCCGGTATCACGCCACCTCTTATTCTTAATTACAACGCAGCCACAGTCCCCATCTTACAATTGGCGCTGTCCAGCAGTTCACTCTCTGAGTCACAGATTTTTGACTTGGGACAAAACTTTATCCGTCCGCAGTTAGCTACGGTAAGGGGCAGTGCGGTTCCCTCTCCCTATGGTGGTAAGGTTAGGCAAATTCAAATTGATTTGGATCCGCAAGCCTTACAGTCGAAACAAGTCTCTCCTGATGACGTGTCCAGTGCACTACGTAACCAAAACCTGATCCTGTCAGCGGGAACAGAAAAAATTGGTCAGTTTGAATACAATATTAAAATCAATGACAGTCCGGATGAGTTTCAAGCCTTAAACGATTTGCCCATTAAAAAAGTGAACGGCGCCACAATATTTATCCATGATGTGGCCCATGTGAGAGATGGTTATCCACCGCAGATAAACATAGTGCACAGTGATGGACGACGCTCAGTTCTGATGACCATCCTCAAAAATGGAGCTACCTCTACTTTAGATATTATTCAAGGGACTAAAGACTTAATTCCAAAACTTCAGGAATCATTACCCAGTGGATTGGCAATTCATTTGGTGGGCGATCAATCAATCTTTGTTAAAGGCGCTTTAACGGGAGTGGTGCGTGAGGGCATTATCGCTATTATTTTAACCAGTATCATGATTTTGCTTTTCTTAGGCAGCTGGCGCTCCACCGTTATTATTTCTATTTCTATTCCTTTGTCTTTGCTCTCGGCTGTTATTTTTCTCTCCATTACGGGTAACTCGTTAAACGTAATGACCTTGGGCGGCTTGGCGCTGGCGGTGGGGATGCTGGTGGATAATGCCACGGTGGTGATTGAAAGCATTAGCTACCATTTAGAGCTAGGTAAGAGCGTTCGAGTAGCAATTATTGATGCTGCCAAGCAGATTATCCAACCCGCTTTTGTTTCTACCCTATGTTTTTGTATTGTGTTTGTCCCTATGTTTTCATTAAATGGGGTACCGCGCTATTTGTTTGTGCCCATGGCTGAGGCGGTGGTATTTGGTATGTTGTCCTCCTTTGTTCTATCGCAAACCTTTGTGCCTATGATGGCCAGTAAGTTTTTAAAACCGCATGTCACAGAAGGTCATGAGGCCGGACACCAATATTATGTACTTGATCCTACGAATCGAAAAAAACTGGTCCAGTTAAAAGGCATCTTAGATTTTTTTGTTCGTTTTCAAAGAGGTTTTGAAGCCTACTTTGCGCGTTTTCGTATGGCCTATCGCAGTCTTCTTGGTACAGCGCTTCATCATCAAAAGACTTTTTTATGGGGTTTCTTGGCGTTCATTTTGGTGTCTTGCATAGGCCTTTATCCCCTGTTAGGGAGAGACTTTTTCCCCTCCGTTGATTCAGGAGACATGAAAATTCATGTGCGTGCTCAAGTGGGAACCCGTATTGAGGAAACTGCTAACCTCTTTAACCAAGTTGAAGAGTTTATTCGTAGTCGCGTGCCCGGTGATGAAATGGACACCATCGTGGACAATATTGGTTTGTCAGTGAGTGGTATTAATACGTCCTACAGTAATTCTGGAACCATCGGTCCACAGGATGGGGATATTTTAATTCACTTAAAAGAAAACCATGCGCCCACCAAAGACTATATCAAAATGTTGCGTGAGGAATTACCGCGACATTTTCCGGGGATGAGTTTTGCTTTTCTGCCGGCAGACATTACCAGTCAGATTCTTAATTTTGGTGCACCAGCTCCCATTGATATTCAGGTGATTGGTAATCGTCATGATGAGAACTTAGACTTTATTCATAAAGTGGAAAAAAAGGTCAACTTAATTCCTGGTATTGCTGATGTCAGGCTACAACAGGCCACTAACTACCCTCAGTTCAACGTCGATATTGATCGGGTACAGGCCAACAATTTGGGGCTTACGGAAGCGGATGTGACCAATACCTTGGTTGCTTCACTCGCTGGAACCGGCCAGATTGCCCCTACCTTTTGGTTAAACCCCCGTAATGGTGTGTCTTATCCCATTGTGGTTCAAATGCCTCAATACCGTGTGAATTCTCTGGCGGATCTACAAAATATTCCTGTTTCAGCGCCGAAAGCTTCTTCTATTCAAATTTTAGGTGGTTTAGGAAAAATCACTCGTACGCAAGCGGACTCAGTGGTTTCTCATTACAACATTAAACCTACCTTTGATATTTATGCGAGTACAGAGGGTCGCGATTTGGGAAGTGTGGCAAGCGGTATTAATCGGGTGATAGATGAATTAAAAGCAGAGCTACCAAAAGGTTCAGCCATCACCTTGAGAGGACAGGTACCCATTATGGAGAATTCTTACCAAGGGCTTTATTTGGGTTTGATCGCCTCCGTGGTATTGATTTACTTTTTAATTGTGGTGAATTTTGAGTCATGGCTTGATCCCTTTGTAATTATCACTGCCCTCCCCGCGGCCGTTGCTGGCATTGTTTGGATCTTATTTGTAACCCACACTACCCTTTCAGTACCTGCTCTAACGGGCGCCATTATGTGTATGGGGGTGGCCACAGCCAACAGTATTTTAGTGGTCAGTTTTGCTAGGGAGCGTTTAGAGATTGTTAAAAATGCTCAGCAAGCGGCCATGGAGGCAGGGTTCACACGATTTAGACCGGTACTGATGACCGCCGCCGCCATGATGATTGGCATGATACCCATGGCCTTAGGCTTAGGTGATGGGGGAGAGCAAAACGCTCCCTTAGGGCGAGCTGTTATTGGTGGTTTGTTGTTTGCGACTGTGGCCACGTTGTTTTTTGTGCCCGTTATTTTTAGTTTGGTTCATCAGCATGATCAATTTGATGATGAAGCGTCAACAGAGGGATCAGAAGCCCATTAGTGGATGGGTGACAGATTAGAGGAGCAAGTATGCACAGTGATCCGGATAACACCGATATAGAAGTTAAAGAGATACCTAACTTGAAACGCAAGATAATTATTACTCTTGCGGTTATTGGTGTCGTAGTGGTTTTAGGTATTGGAAAAAGATACTTCGATTACCAAGGGCAAGTGAAATGGACCGATCAGCAAAATATTACCTCTGTGAGAGTGTTTCATCCTTACGTAGGTAAAAATGGTAATACGTTAATTTTACCGGGTACTTTGCAACCCTTTATCGAAGCGCCCATCCTGGCGCGTGTCGATGGCTATTTAAAAGTGTGGTATCACGATATCGGCGCTAAAGTTAAAAAAGGTGAATTGTTGGCCCTGATTGATACGCCAGAGCTTGATGAACAATTGTCTCAAGCAAAGGCCAATTTAATTAAAAAAGAGGCCGATGAAAAACTCTCGTTAGTGACCATGAAACGCTGGAAAGCGTTGCTCGCTAAAGACTCTGTATCAAAACAGGAAACGGATGTTCGCATTGCCGATTATGAAGCACGTAAAGCAGATGTATTGGCGGCAAAAGCTGATGTGGCCAGAATTGAAGCCTTTGAGAGTTTTAAAAGGGTGGTAGCTCCTTTTGATGGCGTGATCACTGCGAGAAAAACCGATGTTGGTGCTCTAATTAGTGCTGGTAAGGGTACTGAGTTATTTAATGTATCCAGTATTGACCCCTTACGCTTGTATGTTCCCGTGCCCCAAGTGTACACGGAACTCATTAAAAATGGGCAAAAGGCCACCTTAACGGTTCCTGAGTTTGCAAACCGCACATTCACCGCCACGGTTGAAACCACCTCAGGAGGCATCAGTAACGCAAGCGGCACCATGCTGGTTGAGTTAATGGTACAAAATAATGATGGGGCCTTGAAACCCGGTGAGTATTCTCAAGTGCGATTTGATTTACCTGAGAATACCAGTGTTGTTAGAGTGCCTTCCAGTGCCTTAATATTTCGATCTGGTGGCTTAAAGGTGGCCGTAGTGGATGCCAATAACCGCGTTAACTTAAGACCCATTGTGATTGGGCGCGATTACGGTAATGAGGTGGAAGTGGTGAGTGGGTTAACGCTTGCGGACCAGGTGGTTGATAGTCCGTCGGACTCCATTGAAAGTGGTGAGTTGGTGAAACCGCAAACCAAGACTAACTAACAGGCGAGTAGATATTGATGATGAAGCGTTGGTATTTAGCATGTGTTGCACTACCTGTTGTTTTAAATGCCTGTTCTTTTGCGCCTGAATATAAGCGTCCAGAGGCGCCCATGGCTTCGCAGTTTAAAGAGGATGGAGTGTGGCGAACCGCAGCTCCCATGGATGATCAAGTGAAAGGAGATTGGTGGCACTACTTTAATGATACTGTGCTGTCAGAGTTGGAGTCCAAGCTTGATAAGGCCAACTTACAACTGGGTATTGCCCTTGCGCGGCACGATCAGGCACTTGCTATTGCCAATGAAAACAATGCTCAGCTTTACCCAGAAATTGATGCCTCAGGCAATTACCTCACCAATCGTCAATCAGTAAACCGGCCCTTAAGAAGTTCAAGCTTAAACTATAACGTTTACGGTAACACCGCTATAGGTGCTGGTATTAACTATGAGTTAGATCTGTGGGGGCGTTTACGTAACCAAGCCAAATCCTCATCCTTATTAGAGCAAGCAAGCCGTGCTGATATTGAGAATGTGCGTTTAAGCCAAGAGGCTTTGCTCGCCACAATCTATTTTGAGCTGAGAAGCTATGATGCTCAGATTGCTATTTTTAAAGACTCAATTAAGGCCTATGACAAAGAATTCACGATTATTAAAAACCGTCATGATGAAGGGGTGGTATCAGGTTTGGATGTGGCTCGCTCTGAGAGTCTTCTTGATCAAGTGAAAGGACAGTTGCAGGGTTTACTTATTCAAAGATCTCTTTTTGAACATGCCTTGGCAGTATTAATAGGAGAGAATCCTAGTACTTTTACTCTAGCCCCAGTGACGTCTTTTGTGGCAAATTACCCAAAACTGCCCACCGTGCTCCCTTCCCAGGTATTACAGCGTCGCCCTGACATCGCAGCTGCAGAGCGCAAAGTGGCCGCAGCCAATGCTGAGATTGGTGTGGCTAAAGCAGCTTTTTTCCCGACAATTAATTTATTGGCCTTTGGGGGCTATCAAAATAGTGGGTATGGTAATTTGCTGAGCGTACCGAACAGTTACTGGGCCCTAGGTCCATTGGCATTCCTTCCCATTATTGATGAGGGAAGAAGGCAAAGCCTTGTGGATCTAGCTGAAGGCCAAAACAAAGAATTGGTAATCAGTTACCGGGAAACCGTATTAAATGCCTTTAAAGAGGTGGAAGACAGTCTGGCTTCACTCAATCACCTACAGTTAGAGCTCGCTGAGCAGTCAAAGGCAACGATTGCTGCTAAGACCAGCTATGACATTGCGGTCAATCGTTATTTAGAGGGTGCAAACAGTTATCTTGAAGTAATCGATGCTGAAAACACCAAACTCAATACCCAGATAGCAGAAACCAAAGTCAAATCAGCCCA
>JAGXAW010000046.1 GCA_018971415.1 Betaproteobacteria bacterium | reverse complement strand
TGGTCGGGGCGAGAGGATTCGAACCTCCGACCACTTGCACCCCATGCAAGTACGCTACCAGGCTGCGCTACGCCCCGAACAAACCATTATAACAATATTCAAGGCTGAGGATAAGCCATAGTCAGAAAATTATTCACCCAATAAAGCCAAAATAGCCTTAATTTCCTCTTCCACCATCTTTTTATCAACGGATTGAACTTTAGAAACCGGGGGCTTTTTCTGTTGCTCATCCAGCAATTGCTTAATCGCCACCTTTTCTTCAGGAGAGGAGAGAACATGTCTTGCACCGTTAATGGTGAATCCACGCTCATAAAGAAGCGATCTTATGCGACGAATGAGTAACACTTCATGAGGCTGATAATAGCGGCGATTGCCACGACGCTTTACGGGCTTAAGCTGATTAAACTCCTGTTCCCAGTAACGCAGTACATGGGGTTTCACATCACAGAGTTCACCCACTTCACCAATAGTGAAATAGCGTTTATCTGGAATGGGAGGGAATAAGGCTTCCTCCTTGGAATTAGGCGTTATCGCTGTTACTGTCTCCATGACGGTTTTCCACTAAGCTCTTTAATTTTTGGCTAGCATGAAAAGTCACCACACGACGAGCGGAAATAGGAATCTCCTCCCCTGTTTTAGGGTTTCTGCCAGGACGCTGTGGTTTTGTTCTTAACTGAAAATTACCAAAACCAGATAATTTAACTGTGTCGCCCTTTTCCAGAGCCATGCGTATTTCTTCAAAAAAGGTGTCCACCAAATCTTTTGCTTCGCGCTTATTGAGACCTACTTTTTCAAATAACAAATCAGAAAGTTCCGCCTTTGTTAGTGTCATGGATCACCTCTTAACGTAGTTCCGCCTGAAAGTCAGACTGTAATTTATGTAACACACTGGCAACCATCGAATCTATATCATTATCCGTTAACGTTTTTTCAGTATCTTGCATAACTATACGAAACGCAAGGCTTTTTTTGCCTTGGGGTACTCCAGCTCCGCGGTATAAGTCAAACAAAAACAGATCTTGAATAGGATGGGTAATAAGGGGTTTAAGTGAAGCTAACATCGCTCCTAAAGTATGCTGCTCATCCACAATCACGGCCAAATCTCGTTTAACCTGTGGATATTTTGATCCCTCTTGATAGGAGATCGCATGCTCGGTACTCAATAATTCAAGATCAAGTTCAGCCATTAAACAACTTTGCGACAAATCAAAGGCTTTCACCAGTCGGGGGTGTAACTCACCCACGTAACCTACAACTTGGCCCAGTTGAGTGATCGTGGCTTGACGCCCTGGGTGAAGAACGGGATGTTGTGAAGCATTGAAGGTCAAATTGGTCTTATCAAGCAGCGCTTCAATGTCTGATTTAATATCAAAGAAATCCACTGTTCTTGCTTTTTCTCCCCACTGCTCACTCACCACATTGCCATAGGCGAGGAGAGCAAGTTTTTTAGGTTGCTCAATCTCACCCTGGTTGTTTTTATAAAAGCAGCGCCCCATCTCAAAGAGACGAACGCGTTCAGCCTGTTTGGTTAAGTTGTACTGTAAGGCCTGTAGCAAACCTGGCCAAATGCTTGTACGCATGATGCCAAGGTGACTGGCAATAGGGTTAAGTAGCGCGAGAGCTTGCTGCTGTTGTGAAAAATGACGCTGCCACTCTTCACCAATAAAGCTATAGCTTATCGCCTCTTGATAGTCGCGTGCCACGAGTCGATCCTGAAAAAGAGACTCCATCGTTAACTGTGCTGGCTGAGTGAGCATGTTGAGTTTACCCACAGGGGTTAACTCTGGAATCTCGTCATAACCAATTAAACGGGCAATCTCTTCGATGTAATCCTCTTCGATGGCAAGATCAAAGCGGTAGGAAGGAGGAGTAACTTGAACACCTTGATCGTGGGGCTCAATAGTCATGCCAAGTTGGGTGAGTAACTCAGTAATCTGTTGAGTTGCTATCTTGATCCCTAAGACACGCTCAACACGCTGTTGCCTGACAAGACACGCTTTACGCTGTGGCAGAGTATGCTCACTTTTAACAACAGGACCCGCTTCACCACCACAGACAGCTAAGAGTAAAGCGCTTGCGCGCTCTAACGCCTTGGCGGTATTGGTAAAGTCAACTCCGCGCTCAAAACGGTGTGAGGAATCGGTTGCCACATTAAAACGACGGGCTCGACCTGCAATACTGTTTGGCTGAAAAAACGCTGCCTCTAGGAACAGTTGACTTGTGTTGTCACTGACCGCACTCGTCTTACCACCCATGATTCCTGCCATGGCCAACACTTCTTTCTCATCAGCGATAACGAGTATGTCCTCTGTTAAACTGACTTCTTGCTCGTTTAACAGCATCAGCTTCTCTTGATTCTGCGCAAAACGGATGACAACATTACCGGTCAGTAACTCATCATCAAAGGCATGTAAGGGCTGCCCCATTTCCAGTAACACATAGTTTGTCACATCCACCACGATGCCATGGCTTCTGATGCCAGAGCGCTCCAGGCGCTCAAGCATCCAGGCAGGGGTTGGCGTCTTGGGATTCGCTAATCTTATCCGTCGACCAAGATACAAGGGACAAGCCTCAGGGGCCTCATTCATCACTGAACGAGGAGGTAAGTTTGCAAGAGGGACAGAATCAATCGAAGGCAAATTGACCGATGCCTTAGTTAATGCTGAGACTTCCCTTGCAACACCCAATACACTGAGGCAGTCTGCCCGATTAGGGGTTAATTTTAGGGTAAATAATTGATCATCGAGCTGCAAGTACTGACGAATATCAGTTCCTACCGGCGCCTCGGCGGACAAAACCATTAGCCCCTCAGCGTCCTCTTTCAAACCCAGTTCTTTTTCTGAACACATCATGCCAAAGGAGGCCACACCACGCAGTTTTGCCTCTTTGATTTTGAACTCACCGGGTAATAAAGCCCCCACCTTGGCACAGGGCGCCTTCATCCCCACTACAACATTGCCAGCACCGCAGACAATTTGTAGAGGACTTGTCTCACCCACATCCACCGAGAGGACTTTCAGTCGGTCAGCTTCAGGATGCTTATCAGCACTTAATACCTGACCTACCACCACACCAGAAAAGGGTGGCGCCACGGACTCGAGCGCTTCAACTTCAATGCCAGCCATGGTAAGCGCATCGGCAAGCTGCTTACTTGTCCAGTTGTATTGTATTAAGGTTTTTAACCAAGATTCAGAAAATTTCATTTAAAATCAATTAAATTGCGTTAAAAACTTCAAGTCGTTTTCAAAAAACACCCGTAAGTCATTGACTCCGTAGCGTAACATCGCTAAACGCTCTACCCCAAGTCCAAAGGCGAAGCCCACATAGCGTTCTGTATCAATGCCAAGAGGCTTTAAAACATTTGGATGAACCATGCCACAACCTAACACCTCAAGCCAACCGGTGTGCGAGCACACTCGACAACCTTCCCCATGGCAAATCACGCAACCAATATCCATTTCAGCGGAGGGCTCTGTGAAGGGGAAGAATGAAGGACGAAAACGTGCCTTTAACTCCTCTTGCTCGAAGAACTGGCGCATAAATTCGATGAGTGTCGCCTTGAGTGAGCTAAAAGTCACCGTTTCACTGACCCACAACCCTTCCACCTGATGAAACATCGGGGTATGGGTCATATCTGAGTCACAACGGTAAACCCGTCCTGGCACAATAACCTGATAGGGTGGCTCACGCTTCTCCATATAACGCACTTGCATGGGCGAAGTATGTGTTCGCAAAACATGCTTTGCATCCAAATAAAACGTATCATGCATGGCACGCGCTGGATGATTCTCAGGAATATTAAGCGCCGTAAAGTTGTAGTCGTCCGTTTCAATCTCAGGGCCATCGGCCACTTCAAAACCCATCGAGGAAAACAACTGACGAATTCGTCGAATGGTATGGGTGACAGGATGCAAACCCCCTACTCCCACTCCACGGCCAGGTAAGGTGACATCGAGCGCCTCTGAGGCCAATTGTTTCTCAAGCTCGAGGGCAGAGATTTTTTCTCTTTGCAGTCTGAGAGCCTCTTCAATAGCCACTTTGACTTGATTGATTTCAGCGCCACGAAGTGGACGTTCTTCAGCGGAGAGCTTACCCAACGCTTTTAGATGCTCGGTTAACACCCCAGTTTTACCAAGGTATTTTGCCTTACACTCCTCTAGCAAAGCCGGGCTTTCGATAGAACTCAAGGAGGCCACAGCCTCCTTGAGAATAGTTTGAAGTTCTTGCATAGATTGTTGATACCCAGTTGCCTGGGCACAGGGGTTTAGTGAGCCAAGGATGCCTTAGCGGTATCCACCATTTTGACGAAGGCAGGCTTATCAAACACAGCGATATCAGCCAATACCTTACGGTCAATCTGAATCTCTGCTTTTTTCAATCCATTCATGAAAGTACTGTACTTCATACCGCACTCACGGGCTGCAGCGTTAATACGAGCAATCCACAAGACTCTGAAGTCACGCTTACGACGACGACGGTCACGATAGGCGTATTGACCTGCTTTCATTACCGCTTCTTTAGCGATACGGTATACGTTATTGCGGCGACCGCGATAACCTTTAGCTTGAACTAAAATCTTTTTGTGACGGGCATGAGCCGTAACACCACGTTTAACTCTTGGCATTGCGGGCCTCCTTTATGCGTAAGGCAACATGGCTTTCACTGAAGCCACATTGGTTGAATGAATTTCTGCGGTACCACGTAACTGACGTTTGTTTTTAGTGGTTTTTTTCGTCAGAATGTGACGTTTGAACGCTTGTGAGCGCTTGATGCTTCCGCTTCCGCGCACTTTAAAGCGCTTGGCTGCACCACTTTTGGTTTTCATCTTGGGCATAACCCATCTCCTTATTTTAACCAGACCAGGTGTTTAGGAACCTTCCTAACACTTGTTAACCTAGAACGGCCTTATACAACTACAACTATTCTTAACTAGGCTACCGGATTTGTTCCGGTGGGTTGTTCAACACTCGCCTCTTTAGGTTTAGCAGCTTTGGCTTCTTTGGTGGCCTCTTTTTTCTTAGGCGCTAACACCATCACCATTTGCCTGCCTTCCATTTTGGGAAACTGCTCCACAACCCCGTAAGCCGATAAATCAGCCTCTACACGCTTTAGAAGATTAAAGCCCAACTCTTGGTGGCTCATCTCTCTACCTCTAAAACGCAATGTAACTTTGGTTTTATCCCCTTCATTCAAGAAACGGATCAGGTTTCTGACCTTAATTGCATAATCACCGTCATCAGTACCTGGGCGAAACTTAATCTCTTTAACCTGAATTTGCTTTTGCTTAACCTTGGCTTCGTGCAACCGCTTACTTTCTCGGTATTTGTACTTACCATAGTCCATTAAACGACAAACGGGGGGAGCAGCGTTAGGGGCAATCTCAACCAAATCAACTGCTGCCTCTTCGGCTAGGCGCAAGGCCTCAGCCACTTTAACGATTCCTAATTGCTCACCTTCTATTCCAACAAGCCTCACTTCAGGCAGATTAATTTCGCTATTAATCCTTAATTCTTTAGATTGAATGATGGTCAAACTCTCCTAAAAAAACAATCACATTGCACAGTGTCACCCTGCGCAAACTAAAAGGTCTTCAAGAACTGGGATTCTTGCTGAAGTAGCGCCAACAAAGCATCGAGGCTCATTACCCCTAAATCTTTGTCTGCTCGACCCCTCACGGATACTGTTTGCGACGCCATCTCTTTGTCACCAACAATAATTTGATAGGGAACCTTATCCATACTATGGGCACGTATTTTATAATTTATTTTCTCATTACGCAAGTCAGCAATCGCCCTGAAGCCTTTTTCTTTCAATATGTTAACCACATTCTCTGCGTAGGGAGCTTGATTTGAGGTGATGGTTGCGACCACCGCTTGCACTGGGGAGAGCCATAAGGGCAACGCGCCAGCGTAATGCTCAATTAAAATACCAATAAATCTTTCAAGGGAGCCCAAGATGGCTCGGTGCAGCATAACCGGCACTTGTTTGGCGTTATCCTCTGCCATATATTCAGCACCCAATCGACCTGGCATGGAGAAATCCGCTTGAATGGTTCCGCATTGCCAGGTTCTACCAATACTGTCTCTTAAGTGAAACTCGATTTTGGGGCCATAAAAAGCCCCCTCACCGGGTAATATGTCAAAACTGACACCAGTACTCTCTAGAGCATTTTTAAGGGCCGCCTCAGCCTTATCCCAAATCTCATCGGAACCTACGCGCTGCTGAGGTCTTGTTGCCAGCTTGTACTGAATGTCCTCAAAACCAAAGTCTTGGTACACCTTTTGTAGCAATTTAATAAAGGCTAACACTTCCGTTTGGATTTGTTCCTCAGTACAAAAAATATGTCCATCATCCTGCGTAAAGCCCCTGACACGCATCACGCCATGCAAGGAACCGGAGGGTTCATTGCGGTGACAAGAGCCAAACTCGCCATAGCGAATGGGTAACTCACGATAGCTACGTAATCCTTGGTTAAAAACCTGCACATGCCCCGGACAATTCATGGGTTTAATGGCAAAATCCCTCGACTCGGACTCGGTAGTAAACATGTTCTTTTGAAAGTTATCCCAATGCCCTGATTTTTCCCACAGGCTTCTGTCAAGGATTTGAGGACAACGAATTTCTTGATAACCATTGTCACGGTAAACTTGGCGCATATACTGCTCCACCGCTTGCCACAGCGCCCATCCCTTTGGATGCCAAAAGACCATGCCGGGAGCTTCATCTTGAATATGGAATAGATCGAGTTGCTTACCCAGACGACGATGGTCTCTTTTTTCAGCCTCTTCAAGCCTGAAAAGATAGGCATCTAAGTCTTCTTTTTTAGTCCAGGCAGTGCCATAGACGCGGGTTAGCATTTCGTTTTTTGAATCACCACGCCAATAAGCGCCTGCCACATGGGTCAGTTTAAAAACCTTCAGTTTTCCTGTGGATGGCACATGAGGACCGCGACATAAATCAACAAACTCGCCTTGGCGATAAAGAGATAAGGTTTCATTAGCTGGAATACTGGCGATAATTTCAGCCTTGTAAGCTTCGCCGAGCCCCTTGAAATAATGAATTGCCTGATCGCGAGCCATCTCTTCGCGTTGCACCGCCAAGTCTTGCTTAGCGAGTTCAGCCATGCGCTTTTCAATGAGCGCCAAATCCTCAGGGGTAAACGGTCTTTTATAGGAAAAATCGTAGAAAAAGCCATTTTCAATGACAGGACCAATGGTCACCTGCGCCTCTGGAAACAGCTCTTTAACTGCATGGGCTAAAAGGTGAGCCGTTGAATGTCGGACAATATCAAGGCCTTCCGTGTCTTTATCTGTGATGATGGCAAGATCGATATCGTGATCAATGACCTGCGACAAATCCACCAGCTTTCCATCAACACGCCCTGCTAGAGCAGCACGTGCTAATCCTGCACCAATTTGAGAGGCCACTTGGGCAACTGTTACAGGGTGCTCAAAAGAGCGAACTGAACCATCAGGTAAACGAATATTTATCACAGTTTCACGTATGAAAAAATTGGTAGGCACGATTGGACTCGAACCAACGACCCCCACCATGTCAAGGTGGTGCTCTAACCAGCTGAGCTACGTGCCTAATAAAACAAAGGATTTTAACTGTTAATCTTGTTTCACGCAATCAACGTAGAAACGAGGTACCCCCTCCTCAACCACTTTTGACAAACCATGAACATCGGTTTCAAAACCTGGGAAGCGTTCATTGAAGGCGTGGGCAAACTTTAAATAACGGACAATCGTCGCATTAAATCGCTCACCAGGAATCAATAAAGGAATACCCGGTGGGTAAGGCGTTAATAACACCGCTGTAATTCTATCTTCCAATTGATCTAAGGGTACGCGCTCAATTTCCCGATGCGCCATCTTGGCAAAGGCATCGGCAGGCTTCATGGCAGGCACCATATCGGACAAATACATTTCGGTGGTTAATCGCGCCACATCGTTGTCACGGTAAACCTCATGAATTTTATCGCACAGCTCTTTTAAACCCCACTTTTCATAGCGCGGATATTTGGCCACGAATTCTGGTAGTACGCGCCACAAGGGCTGATTTCGATCATAGTCATCTTTAAACTGCTGCAACTCTGTCACCATGGTATTCCAACGACCCTTGGTAATGCCGATGGTAAACATGATGAAAAACGAATAAAGCCCTGTTTTCTCAACCACCACGCCGTGCTCTGCCAAATACTTGGTCACCACAGCAGCGGGAATACCCATATCATGGAAGTCCCCATCCACATCCAGCCCCGGAGTAATGACCGTGGCCTTAATGGGATCCAGCATATTAAAGCCTTCAGCCAAGTCACCAAAACCATGCCAACGATCACTGGGTTTGAGGAGCCAATCCTCTTGGCTGCCAATTCCCTCTTCAGCGAAATTCTCGGGTCCCCACACCTTAAACCACCAATCACTGCCCCATTCTTCATCTACTTTACGCATGGCACGACGAAAATCTAAGGCTTCATTGATTGATTCTTCTACCAAAGCGGTGCCGCCAGGTGGCTCCATCATGGCAGCGGCCACGTCACAGGAAGCGATAATGGCATACTGCGGGCTGGTGGAAGTGTGCATCAAATAGGCTTCATTGAAGGTATCGCGGTCAAGTTTTCTGGTTTGTGAGTCTTGCACCAAGATTTGCGATGCTTGACTTAAACCCGCCAACAACTTGTGGGTCGACTGTGTTGACATCACCATGGAATCTTGACAAGGTTTTCTGTCTCGACCAATGGCGTGCATATTACGGTAAAAATCACTAAAAGAGGCATGAGGCAACCAGGCTTCATCAAAATGGAGCGTGTCAATTTGCCCATCCAGCATGGTTTTAATGGTTTCTACATTATAGATAATACCGTCATAGGTACTTTGGGTAATGGTCAACACACGAGGTGGACTCGTGCTTTGTTTGGCAAACGGATTGGCAGCAATTTTTTTCTGGATATTTTCTGGGGAGAACTCAGACAAGGGAATTGGACCAATAATGCCGTAGTGATTGCGCGTAGGCATTAAAAATACAGGTACAGCGCCAGTCATCATAATGGCATGAAGAACTGATTTATGGCAATTTCGGTCCACCACCACCACATCGCCCGGCGCCACGGTGGAATGCCAAACTATTTTGTTTGAGGTGGAGGTCCCATTGGTGACAAAAAACAAATGGTCAGCATTAAAAATACGGGCAGCGTTACGCTCTGAGGCGGCAACGGGCCCTGTATGGTCAAGGAGTTGCCCCAGTTCATCCACTGCGTTACAGACATCAGCACGCAGCATGTTTTCACCAAAAAATTGATGGAACATTTGCCCAACAGGGCTTTTCAAAAAGGCCACTCCTCCCGAATGTCCTGGGCAGTGCCAAGAATAGGAACCATCTGAGGCATAATGGGTTAGTGCTCTAAAAAAAGGCGGGGAAAGCGAATCCAAATAGACCCTGGCCTCTCGAACAATATGTTTGGCAACAAACTCTGGCGTGTCTTCAAACATATGAATAAAACCATGCAACTCTTTTAAAACATCATTGGGTATATGTCGAGAGGTACGTGTTTCACCGTACAAAAAGATCGGTATGTCCGCATTGCGCCAGCGCACTTCCTGTACAAAGGCACGGAGATTTTTAAGAGCCGATTCCATCTCATCTTTTGAGCCGGAACCAAATTCCTCATCATCGATCGATAAAATAAAACTGGAGGCACGACTTTGCTGTTGCGCAAAGGAGGTCATGTCACCAAAACTGGTTACGCCAAGCACTTCCAAACCTTCATTTTGAATGGCTTCAGCTAGGGCTCTCACCCCAAAGCCGCTGGCATTCTCAGAACGGAAATCCTCATCAATAATCACCACCGGAAAACGAAATTTCATAGTTTCTCCCAGAACAAGGCCGGATTATAGAACGCTATACTCAATTAGGGGGATTTTTTTTATCCAAAATATGCCCCCACTTTTCCCGTAAACTCACCTTATGGAGCTTGCCAGTGGCTGTATGAGCCAACTCATCGACCAGAATAATCTCATCAGGCAGCCACCATTTGGCTACCCGCTGTTGTAAATAATCCATCAAAGCGTGTTGATCAACCACCATTCCCTGCTGCGGGACAATTAACAGAATGGGGCGCTCACCCCAATGTTCATGATGAGCCGCAATCACTGCTGCCTCTGAAACGCCTGTAAAAGAGGAAGCGATTTGCTCTAGAGCAAGAGAGCTAATCCATTCGCCACCGCTTTTTATCATGTCCTTGGCTCGGTCGGTGACTTGCATGAAGCCTGCCTCATCGATTGTGGCCATGTCACCGGTAGCAAACCACCCCTCGGTTAAAGGTGAATCAGTATTTTTATAATAGGATGAACAGACCCAATGGCCTCGAACATAGAGCTCACCCACCGAGTGACCATCTTGTTTTACCTCGCAGCCCTCATCATCTAATAATTTCATGTCAGCGCCAAAGAGCACTCGTCCGGACTTACTAAGCCACTTGAGTCTCTCCTCAGGCTGCATATTTCGCTGATGAAATTTAGGCTGCATGAGTGTTACCACAGGACTGGTTTCGGTCATTCCCCAACCAGGCATGACTCGCACCCCTGTACGCTCAAAATAATGCAAAATAGGCTCTGGGCACTGTGCCCCACCCACTCCTAAGCGCTCAAGATGAGGCAAGGTTATTTGACTTTGTTTAAGATAATGAATTAAGCCATGCCAGACAGTGGGTACCCCGGCTGTCACACTCACCTCTTCTTGATTTAATAGGTTAGCTAAATTCATACCATCTAACTGGTGTCCCGGTAGCACAAGCTTAGCCCCCACCATAGCGGCGGCGTAGGGTATGCCCCATGCGTTAGCATGAAATAACGGTACCACAGGTAATACACTGTCTTTTGCAGATAATCCTAACGAATCTGGAAGTGCCACGGCAAAGGCATGCAATAAGGTGGAGCGGTGGGAATACAAAACGCCTTTAGGCATGCCTGTGGTGCCAGAGGTGTAACACAAGCTAGAGGCCACATTCTCGTCAAATACCGGCCAATGCCAATCATGGTCGATGACACCAGTTAATAACTCCTCGTAGTTAAAGGTACGATGGCGCTTTGATGAGACTGACAGGTCTTTATCCATCACCACTAAAGAGATATCACTGTGAGTCAGATTCAACTCATCAATTAGTGGAATAAACTGCTTTTCTGTAAAGATAAGTTTATCTTCGGCATGGTTGATAATGCTGGTGATTTGCTCTTTAAAGAGGCGGGGATTTATCGTGTGACAAATGGCTCCCATACCTGAAATGGCGTAATAAGCCTCCAAGTGTCGATGGGTGTTCCAAGCCAAGGTAGCGACCCTGTCAGCGGTTTTAATACCAAGCTTGTCTAAGGCTTTAGCCAAGCTTTTGGCGCGTTGGTTAATTTCTCGCCAGTTGCTGTAATGCAATGAACCGTCAGATTCTCTTGAGACAACCGGGGTATCGCCGTGGTGTTTCGCTGCGTGTTCAAC
>JAGXAW010000045.1 GCA_018971415.1 Betaproteobacteria bacterium | reverse complement strand
GGCCCTGCGAGATGTTTTAACTACCCTAAAAAGACGGGCTCCCCAAATTAAGCTGGTCATTTACCCTACCAGAGTTCAAGGACAAGGGGCAGCTGAAGAGATCGCTGAAGCCATTTATACTGCCAACCAAAGACAAGAATGTGAAGTACTCATCCTCTGCCGTGGTGGAGGGAGCATAGAGGATCTCTGGGCCTATAACGAAGAAGTGGTTGCTCGCGCTATTTATCACTCACAGTTACCCTTGATTAGTGGTGTCGGACATGAAACAGACTTCACTATCGCCGATTTCGTCTCTGATCAGCGCGCTCCAACACCTACTGCTGCGGCAGAATTGGTCAGTCCCGATAGACCCCAACAGTTAAAACAGCTAAATCAAGTACAACAACGTCTCAATCAAATCATCAGACGACAGCTTGAACGGGAAATGATGCGGATAGATCAATTTCATGAAAAATTACCTGGCTTACTTAAATTATGGATTAACCAACGCGCCATGGTTCTTTCTCGATTACAACAAAAACTGGTCCACCCAGGTCAACGCATTCAACATCAACAACAGCATATCAACCAAATAGCCATTCGTTTTAAATTGGCTCAACAAAGGACAATGCAACGCCTGCAAGAGAAGCTAATCAATATAGAGCAATCCTTTCACTATCTTAATCCGCAAAAGATCATGGCCAGAGGATTTTCAATCGTGCGTAATCAACAGGGCAATATCATTACTCAAGTTCAACAGACCGAAATCAATCAATCGGTAACTATCCAATTTTATGAAGGTGAAGTGAAAGCGGTGGTCACAGACTCATCGACAAAAACTAATAATGATTTGATATGAATCGCTCAACATGAATGAGCATATTTCTTTCTGTCTCTTGCTCAAAGGGGTCTAGTGAGACTAAGTTAGGCCAACTTTTCAACCAGGTCAGCTGCCTTTTAGCAAGCTGTCTAGTGGCGTATATCCCAGAGGAAATCATACTTTCATAATCGATTTCGTTGTTCAAATACTGCCACATTTGTCGATACCCAACGCAGCGCATAGAGGGTAGATCAGAATGAAGATTAAAGCGTATTCTTAATTGACGAAGCTCGTTTTCAAGGCCCAATTCGATCATTTTCATGAAGCGTGCCTCAATTCGCTGATGGAGTAATTTTCGTTGTGTTGGAATCAGTGCAAGGGATAAAACGGGACCAGTCCAAGCATTTTTCTTCTGTTCATGATGAAAGGATGACAAGGGGCGACCCGTTAATTGATAAACCTCTAACGCACGTTGAATTCGTTGAGAATCGTTTTCCTTAAGGCGTAATGCAGTAGTCTCATCAACTTCCATCAAACGCTTATGTAAAGCTGGCCAACCCACGGTTAACGCCTCCTCATCAATTTGCTTTCTGAGCATTGCATTTGCAGTGGGTAATTCATTAAATCCTGTTAACAAGGATTTAAAGTACAGCATTGTGCCACCCACCAAAAAAGGTGTTTTCCCTCTTTTTACGATCTCGTCTATCTGTTTTTCTGCATCTAACGCAAATTGATGCGCAGAATAACTTTGATCAGGATCAATAATATTGATCAGGTGATGAGGTGTTATTTCAAGTGTTTGTTTATCAGGTTTGGCAGTACCAACATCCATGAATCGATAAATGGTTGCAGAATCCACTGCAATAATCTCACCATTAAACTCTTTAGAGAGTCGCATTGCCAAATCGCTTTTTCCAGAGGCTGTGGGCCCCATTAAACAGACAATAGCAGGCTTCACCCTATTGGCCTCTTAAAAACCACTGATCAATCTCAGAGAGCGTAATGTGTCGCCATGTAGGTCGTCCATGATTACATTGATCTGTGCGATCAATGTGTTCCATGTCACGCAGTAGCGCATTCATTTCGGTAATGGTGAGCTGACGATTAGCTCGTACAGCTCCATGACAGGCAAAAGTTGACAGTAACTCGTTGTGTTTTTCATCCAATAGTCTTGCGGAACCATATTGGGTTAACTCATTAATAAGATCTCGAGCTATTTGTTCTAAATCCCCTTTAGCCAGTAAAACAGGAATACTTCTCAACGCCAATACGTCTGGACCTGCAACCGTTAGGTCAAATCCCACTTGATTGAGTAACGACTGATTCTCTTGAACCAAGTTAAGAGCCACAGGATCAACACGAAAGGTAACAGGTATCAGTAGTTGCTGTTTTTGAATAACTTGATTTTTAAGAGCCAACTTCAGTTTTTCATAGAGAATTCTCTCATGTGCTGCATGCATATCAACCACAATCAATCCATTTTCAGATTGTGATAAAACATAAATTCCATGAAGTTGAGCGATGGCAAAGCCTAATGGGAATGGTTGAACTGGATTGATAACTTGATCCAATTGTTGACTGAGTACGTTGGACTCAAACATTGAAGGTGCTAGAGAACGATCAGTAACATAATCAATCCCCCCCAATTCAAAACGCGGCGGATCAATAGACAGCCTATTCTGCATTACTGGACTTTCACCATTACCAAGATAAGTAGCCGTCATGACTGAGGATTGCGAAGGACTGGTTTTATCCAAGGTTTTTGATAATCCATGAAACACCAACTGATGAATGGCTTGAGGTTCTCGAAACCTCACTTCAGTCTTGGCTGGGTGAACGTTAACATCTACCAGGTCAAATGGACATTCTATAAACAGTACTACCACTGGAAAACGCTGATGATGCAGTACGTCTTGATAGGCTTGACGAAGAGCATGACTGATAAGCTTATCTCTAACAAAACGACCATTAATAAAAATGTATTGTGATTCTCTGTTACTACTACTAAAAGTTGGGCGACTAATCCATCCTTGTAAACTTGCTTGTCCAGCAAATTCATCGACAGACAAGGCGCTGGTCATAAATTCCTCACCAAATATCGCTTTTATACGCAAAAGATGATTTGTTATTGGCCAATGTCTTAAAGACTTTCCCTGATGAGTTAAACGAAATTCAATCTCAGGATGGCTTAGGGCCATTCTCTTAACCACTTCATCGCAGTGGGCAAATTCCGTATTGGCTGTCTTTAAAAATTTTCGTCGTGCCGGCGTCTCCGAGAACAATTCATTAATCACAATGGTTGTACCAATGGCTCTTGCAGCAGGAATAATCTCACTCATATTACCGGCGCGACATTGAACGCGATAACCATGTGGTGCATGACTCTCACGAGTAATAATGGTCACTGTGGCTACCGACGCCATACTGGCCAACGCTTCACCACGAAAACCCAAACTGGAAACAGATTGCAAATCATCTAAATGATTAATTTTACTGGTCGCATGTGGTGTTAGAGCAAGGGGAAGATCCTCGCTGTGAATACCAATACCATCGTCTATGACTTCAATTTTAGAGATGCCACCATCAAGCAAATTAATCTCAATGTGTTTAGCACCCGCATCTATACTGTTTTCAAGTAACTCTTTTAGGGCTGACGCAGGTCGTTCAATCACCTCACCTGCTGCGATTTGGGCGATCAACACCCGATCCAAAGGATGAATTCTTGTCATGGTATTAATTATTGTCTTGTACCAAGCACAGTGTTGCTTCGTACTTGAGGATTAGCAGCCAAATAGTGATTAATCCCAGATAAAATGGCGTCAGCCAATTGACTCTGATAAGCGGGATCAACCAGTCTATGCTCTTCTGTAGGATTAGTAATAAAAGCCGTTTCAACTAAAATAGAGGGGATATCAGGAGACTTAAGAACGGCAAAGCCGGCTTGCTCTACCCGACCACGGTGTAAATCGTTTACTTGATGTAATTCACCAAGAACTGACTGGGCCAATTTTAAGCTGTCATTAATGGTGGCAGTTTGAGATAAATCAAACAAGGTTTGTGCCAAATAGGGGTCTTTGTGATTTAAATCAACGCCGCCAATTAAATCCGCATCATTTTCATGTTTTGCTAACCATTTGGCTGCCACTGAGGTGGCTCCTTTTTCTGAGAGGGCAAAAACCGATGATCCTCTGGCATCCTCTGTCACATAAGCATCGGCATGAATTGAAACAAACATATCCGCATGCAAGTGTCTGGCTTTTGCCGTTCTCCCTTGGAGAGGAATAAAGTAGTCTCCATCACGAACCAAAACAGCCTGTAAGTTAGGTTGCTGGTTAATAAGTTGACTGAGTTTTCTTGCAATAGCGAGCGTCACATCCTTTTCATTATGCCCACCATGACCGTGTGCCCCAGGATCCTCTCCGCCATGACCTGCATCCACCGCGATCAAAAACCGATGAGTGGAGGATGCCTTTTGTTCTGGGGTAACTTCAACAACGTTGTTTTTAGCGTTAGGTGATTTGCTGGGAGGATTGTCTTGAGACTGCTCCGGTGTTTGTCTTGATACTTGCTGAGCGAGCACTTCAACCCGATCTTTAGCTTTCGCAGTGGCTGTTGTGTTGTCAACTTGAGATTGTGATTCAGGTTTTGCGGAGGGCTCACCTTGGGACAGCTTTGCGCTAGAGGATGTCGCCTCAGTGCCAGTTGGTGAGCTTTGTTTATTTTGACTGGCTAAAAAACTCATTAAAGGATCGTTGGGCGTAACTGGGTAAAGGTCCAACATAAAACGATAACCATAGGAGGCAACAGGTTTAATGAGTACAGAACTCGCTTTAACAGGGACTTTAAGGTCAAAAACCACTCTGACCGTTGTCGGGTTAAAGTGAGCAACACGAATACTTTTTATGTAGGGATCGGTTATTGATAGTCGTTGGCTTAAAGCACGCAAAGAGCCAAGCTCTTCTACGTTATTAAGATCAAGCACTAAACGATCAGGATTCTCCACAGAAAAAAACTTTGCTTGAATAGCATTTGGCGACTCAATGGCCACACGGGTGTAATCTTGCGCAGGCCAAATTCTGGCTGCAGCAATATGGACAGGTTGTGCAATAGCAGGAGAAAAGAAAAATAGAGTTAGGAAATATAAGCTTATTGCCAGCCAAGTTTTTGCCAATTTTCTAAGCATAAAACACCCGCCTCCGACAAAGCTTCAATAATTAATTCTTTACTTGATTCTAACATATTGATTTTAATATTAATATCTACATTTTTAAGCCAATCTTGGGCTTTATCTGGCCACTCAACAAAACAAACGCCAGAACCTCCAAAGTTTTCTCTAAAACCAGAATCTTCAAGTTCGTTTTTATCACAGATCCGATAAAAATCAAAATGATAGAAGTGAAACCTCGAAAGGGAGTAGGTTTCAAGTATGGGATAAGTGGGGCTTTTTACGCGTCCTGTATAACCCAAACCCAATAACACCCCTCTTGTGAGAGTGGTTTTTCCAGCACCGAGCTCACCCACTAAGCTCACCACAAGCCCTGGCTTCAAAAATCCAGAAAACCTCTGCCCCCAGCTGAGGGTATCTTGTTCATTATGCAAATTCCAATGATGACTTAGGGCTTTTCCCATTAAAATAACCTTCTACAATCAATGTTTATAAATAATGGATCCACAATCAATAAAAGAGCAACTCGTCATTTTAGCTCAGCAATTGGGTTTTGAGGGGGTTCGTGTAGGAAAACCTGACCTTAATATTGCCAGTCAGCGTCTAAAAAACTGGTTAGAGCAAGGTTACCATGGAGATATGCAATACCTGGAAAAGCACAGTAGCTTAAGAAAAAACCCTGAGGAACTCTATCCAGGAACCATTAGAGTGATCTCGCTCTATCATCCCTACTTAACCGCCCCCATCAAAGACATTGAAAAAGAGCTCTCAGAACCCACGCAAGGCTACGTGTCTTATTACGCCCGTGGGCGGGATTACCATAAGATACTTCGACAAAAACTAAAAACACTCTCGCAAGCCTTAAGCCAATGGTGCGGTCCATTTAATTATCGGGTGTTTACGGATAGCGCCCCCGTGATGGAAGTTGAAATCGCCCAACAATCGGGACTTGGCTGGCGAGGAAAAAACACCTTACTGATAAATCGTGACGCTGGCTCTTGGTTTTTTTTAGGAGAGATCTTTACTGATCTCCCACTGGAAGTGGATGAATTAGGCAGCGAGCATTGCGGCAGTTGTAACGCCTGTCTTGATATCTGCCCCACTAAAGCGATTATTGCTCCTTATATATTGGATGCAAGACGCTGTATTTCCTATCTTACTATTGAACACAGCGGCAGTATCGCAGAAGAATTAAGACCTCACTTTGGTAATCGGATTTATGGTTGTGATGATTGCCAAATTGTTTGTCCATGGAACCGCTTTGCCAAAACCACCCATGAACAAGACTTTGTTTCACGTTTTTCGACCAATAATAGTCTTGCTCAATTTATGCTGTTTGATGAACAAACCTTTGAGCGTCGATTTGAAGGCAGCGCCATTAGACGCATTGGCATTGTTCGTTGGTTGAGAAACGTGGCGATTGCCTTAGGAAATGGCATCAGAGGTGAGGAGGAGATTCTTGCCTTAAAAAAACAATTACACCACCCTTCAACGATCGTCAGAGAACACGTGAACTGGGCGTTAAAACGTTTGTCAGAGTAAAATAGCTACAATTATTGATTAGTGAGTCCTATTATGTTGCGCAAGTTAATTACCTTATTCCTGTTATTAGTGACAGCAATGCCCCTCTGGGCCAATAGCTATTTGGATAATAACGCTGCCAACAACACAAGTCTTAGTAATGATCTTCCTGCAACCAAAACCTTTCTGTTGCCAGAACAAGCTTTTAAAATCCAAGTGAATAGGACAGATGAGACCACGTTCTTACTGACCTTCACGCCAGCCTCAAATTACTATATCTATCGCGATAAAATTCATATTCTAGATGATCAACAGCAGGCCATTGGTAAGCTTGAATTACCTCAAGCCACACAAAAGGAGGATCCGGTTTATGGCCATGTTTGGGTCTATTTTCAACCCTTTACCGCGAAGCTTACCGTTGATTCAGTTCATACAAAGGAATTAGGAGTGGCCTACCAAGGCTGCGCCTTACATGGTATCTGCTACCCACCAACAACCCGTCATTTCACTATGGCCAAAGCACCAACCATATTGGTTCCGCTTGATACACCCAACCAATTCCAGCCAGCGGAACTTAACAGCGACTCCACTAACCCCAACGATTTTGCTGCTTTTTTAGGTAGCGCTTCACATACTTGGATGCTGCTCAGTTTTTTTGGGTTTGGTCTATTACTTTCTTTAACACCCTGTGTGTTTCCAATGATTCCTATACTCTCAGGCATTATCGCAGGTCAAGGTGATGGCATCACTAAGCTCAGGGCTTTTTGGCTATCCATTACCTATGTACTGGGTATGTCAATTACCTACGCTCTTGCCGGAATCATCGCAGGACTGACTGGTACTTTATTATCCAATAGCCTACAAACGCCATTGGTTGAAGTCGTAATCGCAGTTATTTTTATCCTGCTCGCCTTATCCATGTTTGATGTATATCAGTTACAAATCCCAGCCAGTTGGCAAACCAAACTAAATGAACACTCAAACCGCCTACCAGGTGGGCGTTATCTTGCCGTAGCCGTGATGGGGTTAATCTCTGCCTTAGTGGTGGGCCCCTGCGTTGCAGCCCCCCTGGCTGGCGGATTAATTTATATTGCTCAAACCAAAAATTGGATGGTGGGCGGTAGCGCCTTGTTTGTGATGTCCCTTGGCATGGGGGCACCTTTAGTTTTAATTGGTACTTCAGCGGGCGCCCTTCTTCCTCGTGCGGGACAGTGGATGAACTGGGTTAAGCGTTTTTTTGGGATACTACTTATTGCGGTTGCGGTGTGGATGGTTAAACCTCTATGGATTGGCGCATTTAAAACACCCGGACCCCAGTTCCAATCAATTCATTCTGTCAATGAGTTAGATCAGGCGTTAAGCCTTGCTAAAACCCAACATAAACCTGTTTTCTTAGACTTCTATGCAGACTGGTGTACATCCTGCATTGAAATGGAAGACCGTGTTTTCTCTAACAGTGCTGTGAAAACAAAACTAGAAACGGCTACACTTTTACGTGCTGATGTGACTAAAAACGACAGCGCAGATCGCGCCATTCTGGCTCGCTTCGGTTTATTTGGTCCACCGGGCATGATTTTATATGATCGAAACGGTCAAGAATTAAGCCAATTAAGAATGGCGGGTTATGTACCGCAAGATCAATTTCTACACATTTTAGAACAGGCTTTTCGCTAATCTAAACGTAGGAAATGCTCCCGGTAGTACTTAAGCTCTGCGATAGACTCTTCAATATCAGCCAGCGCTTCGTGCTTTCCAGCCTTTTTAAAACCGTTGTAAAGCTGGGGACGCCAGCGTTTGGCTAATTCCTTTAGCGTACTGACATCTAAATTTCGATAATGAAAATACTGCTCTAACTTTGGCATGTAGGCAGCTAAAAAGCGTCGATCCTGACCAATACTGTTTCCACACATCGGGGACTCATTGGCAGGAACATGTTGACTAATAAAATCTAGCATTATTTGCTCAGCCGTAGCCTCATCCATGGTCGATGCTTTAACTTTATCTATTAATCCGGAACGACCATGGGTCCCTTTATTCCAAGCATCCATCGCCTCTAAAGTGGCATCACTTTGATGAACCACTAACACAGGCGCTGTGGCTATCTGATTGAGCTGACTGTCCGTGACAATCAAGGCTATTTCAATTATTTTATCGGTGACGGGATTTAATCCAGTCATTTCCATGTCAATCCAAATGAGATGGTTTCTATCTTGTGCCATAATATTCTTTTCTGTTATCAATATCGTTTCAAGGTTAACAGTTTATACGAGGAATCGCTGTGAATTTTAATACATTATTTCTTATTCTCTTATTAACCGTTACGCTGATCAAGCTATGGTTGAGTTATAGACAGCTCAATCACGTCGTACATCATCAGAACCATGTTCCCAATGCTTTTAGTAACTCAATTTCGTTAGAGCAGCATCAAAAAGCAGCGCACTATACCGTAGCAAAAGTAAAACTGGGTATGATAAGTACCGTTGTAGATGCTCTGTGGCTGCTCGCTCTGATTGAATTAGGGATACTCTACTCATGGAATAATTGGTTGATTACTCATCTGCAAACACCGCTATTAAGTGGGGTACTGCTTATCGCCGGAATAACCTTTTTAGGATCAATCATTGAATTGCCGATTAATTTATATGGCACTTTTGTCATTGAGGAGCGTTATGGTTTTAATCGATTAACAGTAAAAATGTATCTCTCAGACATGGTTAAAAATCTGTTGGTCGGTATCTTACTGGGTTTACCTATTATCCTGGCAGCACTGTGGATGATGGCCTCTCTAGGCGTTTATTGGTGGTTATACGCTTGGGCTGCTTGGATGCTCTTTAACACTCTATTACTTGCCATTTATCCCACTTGGATTGCCCCGCTCTTTAATCGATTCACTGCTCTGCCTGAGGGAGAGCTGAAAACACAAGTCGAAAAACTCATTAAAACCTGCGGCTTTAATGCCAGTGGTCTTTACGTCATGGATGGCTCCAAAAGGTCCAGTCATGGAAATGCCTACTTTACAGGCTTTGGTAAAGCCAAAAGAGTGGTGTTTTTTGACACGCTGTTAGAGAGTTTAAATACAGACGAAATTCTTGCAGTACTGGCTCACGAACTAGGACATTATCGATTACGTCATGTGCTCTATCGCTTGGTCAGTATTTTTATCTTAAGCCTTGGTTTTCTTGCCCTACTGGGTTGGTTTTATACTGCCAATTGGTTTTATGCCGGATTGGGTCATCAAATACCCAGCAATGCCATGGCGCTGACGTTGTTCATGCTGATTGTGCCAATAATAGGTTTCCCCTTACAACCTTTACTCAGTCTATTTTCAAGAAAACATGAATTCGAAGCAGATGCCTATGCCAGTTTGCATGCTAAACCACTGTCCTTAGTGAGCGCTCTTGTTAAATTGTATAAAGAAAATGCAGCCACATTAACACCAGACCCTCTGCATTCTGCCATATATGATTCCCATCCCCCAGCATCAATACGCATTGCGCATTTAGAGGCCCTGGCGCTTAACCAAGCATGACCCCATTAAACGCTACAGTGACGGCCACTTTTGGCCGTCAATGCGAAGTAGAACTCTCCGATGGACGTGTCGTGTTGGCTAGCCGTCGCGGGAAAAAAAATGACATCACTTGTAACGATAAGGTTTTAGTCAGCATCACCACTCATCAAGAGGCGGTCATTGAAGAAGTCATTACGCCACGCAATATCTTCTACCGTTCAGATCAATACAAACAAAAATCCATTGCCGCTAATATTGATCAGGTTATTGTGGTGGTGGCCAATGAGCCAAGCTTTAGCGATGCACTGCTAGCTAAAATCCTAGTGGCAGGAGAGTCCAATCAATGCCAAACAGTGATTGTTCACAACAAAGTGGATTTACCCACCAGCTTACGCAATAAGGAAATCCTTGAGTACTACCAAAACCTGGGCTACCCCATCGTCGCAATTAGCGCGCTAAGGCATGATATTGAGCCTTTACTGTCAATATTAAGTAACAAAACGAGTCTTCTTGTGGGACAGTCAGGAATGGGTAAATCGACCATCATCAATCTCCTCTTACCCCATCAACCGGCGAGGACCGATTCAATTTCTGCAGCCCTTGATTCGGGTAAACACACTACCACCTTCTCACGTCGATACAAGATAGATCAACAATCCTTTTTAATTGACTCCCCCGGTCTGCAGGAGTTTGGCTTATACCATATTAGTGTGGCTGGTCTTGAAAATCTCTTTCGTGAGTTTAGTCCACTGATCGGACAATGCCGTTTTCATAATTGTCAGCATTTAAATGAACCACAGTGTGCTTTTAAAGCATGGGCTGAAGGCAATTCACTCAAATTACGGCGCTTAGACATCCTGACAGAATTACAACAACTCAGTCAGCGCTAAACAAATCTAAACATGGGCAGCCAAAGTCATTAGAGCATAGACGATGATCCAGACCATTAATGCTCGCCATATCAACCCCTCAGTGCTCTTAAGATGATCAAAGTCCGGCAGCTCTCCTAAGCCTAAATCTAAGCCATTAATGACTCTTTGTGATGAATTGGGATCCCCTAAGCGAATACCCAACGCTCCGGCCGCACTGGCAAAGACTATCTGCGATGTAGCACTCTCTCCTTCCTTGATTCCTTGCGTACGCCAGCAAAATATCGCGTCTTCAAAGTTTCCGACAACCGCAAAGGTCAAAGCTGTCAGGTGATAAACAGGCCAATTCAAGGCATAGAACATTCTTCTTGAAAAATACCCAAAATCGGTTTGCCGATCTTGCCCCCAATATTGGTTGATGTATAACGCAGTGACATAAAGAAGTACACCGTTCACACCGGGTAATACCCCGTACCAAAATAAAATTGAAAACAAATGAAGTTGAGCATCATTGATGGCATTCTCAATAGCGCTTGCAACACTTTGAGCACGAAATAATGCTGGTGAGTCTAACTCCTCCTCCGTCTCATCTTTTTCTTTAAGCTTGTGATGAATACTGTCTCCCGCCTCAGAGAGCTTTTTTAAAACAGTACGGAATTGGATCACTGAGAGTAAAACCAATAGATTAATGATCCACAGTATATGGAGTCCCCAGTGATTAAATAAAAAATCAATAAGG
>JAGXAW010000044.1 GCA_018971415.1 Betaproteobacteria bacterium | reverse complement strand
GATGAAGAAAACATGTAGTGAAAATAGGTGGTAAATAGCGTGTTAGAAGTGTGTTAACTGATTGATTTATATCTTATTTAACCAGTGGCGGAGAGAGAGGGATTCGAACCCTCGATGCAGTTTTTGACCGCATGCTCCCTTAGCAGGGGAGTGCCTTCGACCACTCGGCCATCTCTCCCACTCGTTAAAGACAGTATTCTACCAGACTATTTAAAGTTAAACAGTAGATGCGTTTTCAAGGTTAAAGGCTTTGTGAAGGGCGCGTACAGCCAATTCCATGTATTTTTCATCAATCACCACTGAAATTTTAATTTCTGAGGTGGAAATCATTTGAATATTAATACCTTCATCAGAAAGTGTTTTAAACATTAAACTGGCTACCCCTGCATGGGAGCGCATACCCACGCCAACTAAGGATACTTTACAAATTTTGTTATCGCCACGCACTTCCCTGGCACCAGTTTGTGGTTTGATTGATTGGTTTAACAGATCTAATACCTTTTGATAATCATTTCGGTGAACGGTAAAGGAAAAATCCGTTGATCCATCAACGCCGATATTTTGAATAATCATGTCGATGTCAACATTGGCGGCCCCTACTGGGGAGAGAATAGAATGGGCGATGCCTGGACGATCAGGTACGCCAAGCAAGGAGAGTTTTGCTTCATCACGGTTAAAAGCAATGCCTGAAATGATGGGTTGTTCCATGGTGTTATTTTCCTCAAATGTAATTAAGGTGCCATCATTCTTGTCTTCAAAACTTGATAGCACTCTGAGTTTAACTTTGTACTTGCCGGCAAACTCAACAGAGCGAATTTGCAGGACTTTTGAGCCTAAGCTTGCCATTTCCAGCATTTCTTCAAAAGTAATGGTCTCTAAGCGACGAGCCTCAGGCACAATCCGAGGATCGGTGGTGTAAACGCCATCCACATCAGTGTAAATTTGACATTCATCGGCTTTCAGCGCTGCAGCCAGTGCAACCCCTGTCGTATCAGAACCCCCACGTCCTAAGGTGGTAATTCTGCCGCCTTCAGTAACCCCTTGAAAACCTGCCACTACCACCACATAACCGTCATTGAGATCAGCTTTAATCTTGGCGTCATCAATGTCAAGAATACGGGCCTTAGTATGTGCATCATCGGTCAGAATTTTTACTTGGGCACCAGTGTAACTTTTTGCCTTAATACCGATAGCCATCAATGCCATGGCAGTCATCCCGATGGTGACTTGCTCGCCCGTTGACACCATTACGTCCAATTCACGGGGGTCTGGGGTAGGTTGAATCTCTTTTGCAAGCTTAATAAGTCGATCGGTTTCGCCGCTCATGGCGGAGACCACCACCACAATTTGATGCCCTTGTTTAACAAAGCGAGCAACGCGTTCGGCCACCTTTTTGATACGCTCAGGGTTAGCAACAGAAGTGCCGCCATATTTTTGAACTATTAACGCCATGATTGATATAGCCTAAAACAAAACCTTTATTTTACATCATTCGATAGCTGTGGTGGGTCGTTTGCGATAAAGTGAAGGTCAATGGCAGAATAGTTAATGAACCGATTTACTCCAGCGCCTTACTAGATAAATAATGACCCAATCTGAAAAACATCTTACTTTTGAAGACCATAATCGCGACGTGACCGGTATGACTTATGTTTATCCCGTTGTCTCCCGCCGTTCCGAAGGGGTGTCAATTGGTATTAATTTAAATACCAATAATGCCTGTAATTGGGCCTGCGTCTATTGCCAAGTGCCTAATTTAGAAAGAGGCAAAGCCCCACTAACTGACCTGTCTTTATTACGTAAAGAGCTGTTTACCATGCTAGACCAAGTGGTTAATGGCGATTTCATGGAGCGTTTTGTTGATCCTTCCTTAAGACGTTTAAACGATATTGCTTTTTCAGGAAACGGAGAACCTACTTCAGCCAAGCTCTTTCCTGAGGCGGTGGCGATTGTACAAGAGGCTTTAACGTTTTATGGCTTAACAGACCAGGTTAAAATTGTGGTGATTACCAATGGCAGTTTTAGTCATCAAAGTAAAGTACAACGAGCCTTCCAATCGATGGCCAAGCACGGGCAGGCTGAGATTTGGTTTAAATGTGACCGTGGAACGCAACAGGATATTTTAAGAATCAATAAGGTTAATCTAGAGCCACAATTAATTCTCGAGCGTCTAACTCACGTGGCACCTCTTTGTCCGACTTGGATTCAGACTTGTATGGTCAGTTGGGATGGTGTTGCTCCTCAAGAGGAGGAGCTTTCACATTGGCTAGCCATTCTTGAACAAGCTGTGGCTAGGTCTATTCCTATTAAAGGAGTTCTTCTTTATAGCTTAGCTCGTCCCTCCTATCAACCTGAGGCTTTTCGTCTTGGTCGATTAAGTGAGGAGTGGCTAAATCAACTGGCCGAAAGGGTAAAAGCGCTTGGCCTGCCTGTCAAAGTCACGCCTTAGCTTAAAACTACACGGCATGTCATTAGTTATGATAGAATATTGCTCTTTGCGCCCGTAGCTCAGTTGGATAGAGTACTTGGCTACGAACCAAGGGGTCGTGGGTTCGAATCCTGCCGGGCGCGCCACATTCATGACGGGTTAGGTTATTATTAATCTAACCCGTTTTGTTATTGTAGTCTCGTTAAGCGTAACAGGTTAATTTAACGCCTTTTACAACATTATGGCGGTCTTTCTGTCTATGTGTTTATCGATAGGAATAAACAAGTAAAAAGCTTGGTCACCCATGTGGAGGAGTTGGGATGAGATACCCAAACATACTAAAAATCATTATTGCTTTCAGCATTGTTTTCTTTTCATTACATTTACAAGCCATGGAGAACAAGCTGGCTCAATCGCTGGCTTTTAAAGCTTTTCAGGGTAATCAAGCGGCACTCAAAGAGTTAAAGAGTGCGGCGGATGTAGGCGATGCTGTTGCGCAAAACTGGTTGGGATCTTATTTTAGGGAGAAGCATGACTTTGACCATGCACTCTTTTGGTTTAATAAGGCAGCAGAACAAAATAATTCTGTAGCCCTGAATAACCTGGGTTTTTTATTTAGCGAAGGGTATGGCGTGAAGGCAGACAGTCCTAAAGCCCTCCAGTACTATAAACGCTCTGCTGAATTAGGTAATCTTGATGCCTTGAATAATTTGGCTTTAATGTACGCTCAAGGTGAGGGTGTTAAACAAAGTTACAGAGAAGCTTACGTTTGGTTTGAAAAAGCCGCAGATAAAGGCGATGGTTTGGCTACTGCCAATATTGGTATTTATTATGCGCAGGGCTTTGGTGTTCAAAAAAACGATACTATTGCTTTTGCTCTGTGTAAGCGAGCAGTACTGATGGGTGTGGGGCAAGCACAGCGTTGTAAAGCAGAGCTAATTAAACACATGGATCAAACGCAAATTACTCGTGCAGATCAGCTTACTAACCGTATTCAGCGTGTGGGTGTTCGTAATGCCATTAATGAATATTTGTCTCAATCGCATTGATTAAGAGCGTGATATATGTTTGATTTTGTTCCTAAGGTGACACGGACATTAATTTTTATTAATGTCATTGTTTTTTTTCTGCAAACCATCCTTACTTCTGCTTTACCCATAGAATGGTTTGCTCTTTGGCCTGCATCAGTGCCCCCGGGTTATGTGGGATACCCACGATTTGAACCTTGGCAAGTGATTACCTATGCTTTTTTACATGGTGGGGTAAATCATCTGTTTTTAAATATGTTGGGTCTTTACATGTTTGGCTCTGATGTGGAGCGTGTCTTTGGAGAAAAACGTTTTCTTCAAATTTATTTCTCCTCAGTGATCACGGCTGCATTGTTTCAAATGATTTTTTATTCTTTAATGGGTGGAGAACCCTCTCCCACGATTGGCGCTTCTGGTGGGGTGTTTGGTCTACTACTGACTTATGCGTTGTGTTTTCCTAAACGTACTGTGATGTTATTGATCCCTCCCATCCCTATGCCTGCTTGGCTTTTTGCTACTCTCTATGGCGCCATAGAGTTGTTTCAAGGCATTGCAGGTACCCAATCTGGCGTAGCACATTTCGCTCATCTGGGTGGCATGTTGGGTGCTTGGTTGTTTCTTAAGTATTGGCGAAGACGATAAATGAGTAAACCTGCAGTCATTCTACTAAGTGGTGGTTTGGATTCCACTACCGTTTTAGCTATTGCCAAGCAGCAAGGATTTATTCCTTACGCCATGAGTTTTGATTACGGTCAACGCCATCGCGTTGAGTTAGAGGCAGCCAAGCGTATTGCTAAGCATTTTGGGGTGGTTCAGCACAGTGTGGTGCAATTTGATCTGCGTCAGATTGGAGGCTCTGCCTTAACAACCAACGAGCCTGTGCCAAAACATCGTTCAGTCGCTGAGATGGGTTCTGGAATACCTATTACTTACGTACCTGCAAGAAATACTATTTTTCTGTCTTTTGCTTTAGCTTGGGCAGAGGTATTGGGGGCTCAAGATATTTTTATTGGGGTCAATGCCTTAGATTACAGCGGTTACCCCGACTGTCGACCTGAATATATTCTGAGCTACGAACAGATGGCCAATCTTGCTACGCGAGCTGGTGTGGAAGGGACAACCCGTTTAACGATTCACACGCCTTTAATGGCCATGACCAAGAAACAAATTATTGAAACTGGCTTATCCTTAGGCGTTGATTACTCGCTGACCACCAGCTGTTACGATCCAGAAGAATCAGGTCAGCCCTGTGGGCAATGTGATGCTTGTATATTGCGTAACAAGGGCTTTGCTGAGTTAAACATGACTGATCCCTTAGTGAATAGTTAAGCGATGAGTGAGCGCACCATTTATCTAGGTTCAGGGGTTTTTGAGGCGGCGCGCAAAACGACGCTGGACAAGGGGCAAGCTCAGCGTCTTCATGGTCACAGTTTTCGTGTTGACTACGCTAGTCAAATTGATTTGCTGCCGCAGCTTACTGTGCTGTGCGATCGTCTTAACTTGTCTTACTTGAACGAGCTTATAGACAATCCGGATAACGGCGCTGTGCTATCTTGGTTTCAATCCCAATTGGTATCTAATCAAGTGAAGAGAATACAGCTTTGGGCAGGTCCTCAGAGTGGGGTGACTTATCTTGCCCAAAAGGGAGTTCAGACTTGGTTTCGTTCACGCTTTGAGGCTGCGCATTATTTACCCCATGTGCCGAAGAAGCACAAATGTGGTCGATTGCATGGTCATGGTTTTGAGGTGTTAATTCATTCACCAATAGCAACCAGTGAGCAGGTGAAACAGGTTTGGCGTGAAATTCATGCTCATCTACACCATCAGCTACTTAATGACATAGAGGGATTAAGTAATCCAACAAGCGAAATGTTAGCCCATTGGATATGGCATTATTTTGCTAAATTAGGTTTGACTGTTGCAGAGGTGACCGTTTTTGAAACGCGGTCGACTGGATCCGTTTATAACGGACAGTTCTTTTATATTTGGAAAGAATTCTCATTTGACAGCGCGACACAATTAGCTCATCAGCAAAAAATTATTGGGCATACTTATTCTTTACGTGTGGGATTAAGCTCGAGCTTAGATGAGGTGTTTCAGTGGGTTGAAGATTTTGGGGATGTAAAAAAAATATTTTCTCCTCTCATTGATCAATTAGATCATCAGCCATTGCATGAAATCCTTGCCACGGGAAGCATGACAGAGTGTTTGGCTTGGTTAACAAAACAAGCCCTTGGAGCTCTTCCGAAGATGACTCGTCTTAGTGTATGGCATACGCCTCAAGAAGGACTGAGGCAAGAGTATACCAAGTTACCTTTATGGGTTGAATAAAATGACTTATTCAGTAAAAGAAATCTTCTTAACATTGCAAGGCGAGGGGAGGCAAACTGGAAAAACTGCGGTGTTTTGTCGTTTCGCAGGATGCAATCTGTGGTCTGGTCGCGAGGAGGACAGAGCGCTTGCCCGTTGTAACTTTTGTGATACGGATTTTAATGGTGTCGATGGGCCAGGTGGCGGTCGTTTTCAGGATGCTGAGGCGCTCGCAAGAGCGATTGAAGCCTGTTGGGGTGAGCGTTCAAGGGGGCAGCCCTGGGTTGTACTCACAGGTGGAGAACCGCTTTTACAGGTGGACAGTGACTTAATTGATGCTTTACACCGCAAAGGTTTTTTAATCGCTCTTGAGACCAATGGAACTCTGGCTGCCCCGCAAGGGATTGACTGGATTTGTGTAAGCCCTAAAGGACAAGAAAAACTGGTCCAAACCTCAGGTCAAGAGTTAAAGTTAGTGTTTCCACAACCACAAATTGATCCCGCTCAGTTTTTGTCTCTCGCCTTTGACTATTTTTTGCTGCAGCCCATGGACGGCCCGCAGCAGGCGGAAAATATGAAGTTAGCCATTCATTACTGTATGGCTAATCCCCAATGGCAGTTGTCTTTGCAGACACATAAATTGATGGGAATTCCTTAATGTGGAACAATAGCTGTAGTTAAATCATTTAAATTAGGATAAGACCATGATTGATCGGGACGGATACCGACCTAATGTAGGAATTATCCTTTGTAATGCTGAAAACCAAGTTTTTTGGGGTAAACGGATTAGGGAACACTCGTGGCAGTTTCCGCAAGGCGGAATTAAACACGGTGAAACCCCTGAGCAAGCGATGTATAGAGAGCTTGGTGAAGAGGTAGGTCTTCGCCCAGAGCATGTGGCCATTTTAGGTAGAACTAAAAATTGGTTACACTATAACGTTCCTGAGCAATGGGTTAGACGAGATTGTCGCGGTAATTACAAAGGACAAAAGCAAATTTGGTTTTTGTTGCGGCTAATAGGTAAAGACTCGGATGTCTCCCTACGTGCCAGTGAGCAACCTGAGTTTGATGCTTGGCGTTGGCATGATTACTGGGTACCCTTAGAAACAGTCATCGAATTTAAGCGTGAAGTCTATCAATTGGCTTTACAAGAGTTGGCTGTTTTCCTTGAGTTGTAATATTTCTAGAATACACTGCGTTATTAGGCTTTTCCTTGACAGGACGTCAGGAAGAGCCTAAACTAAAAAAAGTTTAGACTTATTCTAAACTTTATTGTTAAACACCCCTCAAATGTCTTAGATTGGACAGAAATTACGTCTAGTTTAGTTAATTAATTAGGTAGTTAAGGAGAAATCTATGTCTGTTATTAATAAACCAGTACCTGAATTTAAAACCCAAGCTTATTTAAATGGTAAGTTCATTGAAGTCAGCAACGAATCCATTAAAGGTAAATGGAACGTATTTATATTTATGCCAGCAGCTTTTACATTCAACTGCCCAACAGAAGTTGAAGACGCTGCCGATAGCTACGCTGAATTCCAAAAATTAGGTGCAGAAGTGTACATTGTTACTACTGATACCCATTTCTCACACAAAGTATGGCACGAGACAAGTCCTGCTGTAGGAAAAGCCAAATTCCCATTGGTAGGTGACCCCACTCATACCCTAACCCGCGGTTTTGACGTACACATTGATGAAGAAGGTTTGGCACTTCGTGGTACCTTTATTATCAATCCTGAAGGCGTTGTTAAAACTGCTGAAGTTCACAGCAACGAAATCGCTCGTGATGTTGCAGAAACCTTAAGAAAACTCAAGGCTGCACAATACACAGCAGCTCATCCAGGTGAAGTTTGTCCCGCTAAATGGAAAGAAGGCGCGAAAACCATCACCCCAAGTCTTGATTTAGTTGGAAAAATCTAAGGAGTAAGAAATGGCATTAGAAGCTGGCATTAAAGAGCAGTTACAACAATACCTTCAACTACTAGAAGGGGAGGTTGTGATTAAGGTTAGTGCAGGTACTGATGCCACCTCCCAAGAAATGATGGAGCTATTGCACGAGGTTTCGGGCATGGCTCCACTTATCAAAGTGGAATCGGCAGCGCTGCCAAGAACCCCAAGTTTTCAAGTGGGTGAGCGTATCACTTTCGCCGGAATCCCCTTAGGTCATGAATTCACCAGTTTTGTATTGGCCTTGCTGCAAGTCAGTGGAAGAAAGCCAAAAATTGATGACAAAGTGGTCGATCAGATTAAAGAGGTGAGAGGTCAGTATAACTTCACCACCTACATCAGTTTGTCCTGTCACAACTGCCCTGATGTGGTTCAAGCACTCAATACCATGAGTGTATTAAATCCCAATATCTCCCACACCATGGTGGATGGCGCCGTGTTTAAAGACGAAGTTGAAAGCCAAAATATCATGGCCGTTCCAGCTGTTACGCTCAACGGCGAAGTATTTGCAAGTGGTCGCCAAAGTGTTGAGGAAATACTCGCTAAAATGGGTAGTCAAGCGGATGTCAGTGATATTGATGGTAAAGAATTTGATGTGTTGGTTATTGGCGGCGGTCCCGCTGGTGCCAGTGCTGCTATTTACGCTACGCGTAAAGGGATTAAAACAGGCTTAGTAGCAGAGCGCTTCGGTGGCCAAGTTATGGACACCTTAGGTATTGAAAATCTTATTGGCACACCCTATACCGAGGGGCCCAAACTCGTGGCAAGTCTTGAGGAACACGTTAAACACTACACTGTCGATGTAATGAATTTACAGCGTGCAAAAGCCTTGCGTCGCAATGGATTAATTGAAGTGGAATTAGAAAGTGGCGCAACCTTAAAGAGTAAAACAGTGATTGTGGCCACAGGAGCTCGCTGGAAAAACCTAGGTATTCCAGGTGAAGCTGAATTTAAAAACAAAGGTGTTGCCTATTGTCCTCATTGCGATGGTCCTTTATTCAAAGGTAAACACGTGGCAGTGGTCGGTGGTGGAAACAGTGGTGTAGAAGCGGCTATCGACTTAGCTGGCATCGTAGGCCATGTGACGCTACTTGAGTTTATGCCAGAACTCAAGGCTGACGATGTATTACAAAAACGCTTATACAGTTTGTCCAATGTGACCGTTTTGAAAAATGCACAAACCAAGGAAATCACCGGTGATGCCCGTGTCAACGGAATGACTTATATTGATCGCGAAAGCGGCCAAGAAAAACATATTCCTTTAGAAGGCGTGTTTATTCAAATTGGTTTAGTTCCTAACACCGATTGGTTGGGTAATGAGGTTGAACGTACCCGTTTTGGTGAAGTTGTGGTTGATGCTCATCATCAAAGTACTATGCCTGGGGTGTTTGCGGCAGGGGATTGCACCAATACGCCATATAAACAAATTGTCATTAGTATGGGGTCAGGAGCCAGCGCAGCCTTAGGTGCCTTTGATTATCTGATTCGTCACTAACAGTAGAAATATCAACAAATAACGACCTAAGTAATTAGGTCGTTTTTGTTTTATGAATCAGATCTTATTTTTACCGTCATTTTTCTTGGTTTTTATTTAACGTGCCTCTGAAAGCTAGCCGATAAACTGAAATTTAATAGATAATACTGTTTTATCTTGTTAAGCAGGGTTTTATTATGTGCGGTATCGTGGGTGCAATTAGTCAACGCAATGTTGTTCCTGTTTTAATTGAAGGTTTAAAACGACTTGAATATCGTGGCTATGACTCAGCAGGGCTTGCGGTCATTGATAACCATCATTTATCAAGGGTGCGCAGTACCGGCCGGGTAAAACAACTGGAAGAGGAAGTACTGCAACACCAGGTAAAAGGATCTATTGGTATTGCTCATACTCGCTGGGCAACTCATGGTATTCCCTCAGAGCGCAATGCCCACCCCCATGTGAGTCAAGATGGCCTTGCCGTCGTTCATAACGGTATTATTGAGAATTACGAAGAGCTACGTCATCAGTTACAGAGTTCGGGTTATCAGTTTACCTCTGAAACAGACACCGAAGTGATCGCTCACCTAATTCATTCGTTTTATCGCCAACACCATAATTTGCTATTAGCCGTGAGGGAGTCATTGGCTCGCTTAGAAGGCGCATATGCCATTGCTGTGATGGTCGAGGATAAGCCAGGTGAGTTAATTGCAGCTCGTTTAGGAAGCCCCTTGTTAATTGGACTTGCTGATGACGGCTATTTCTTGGCCTCAGACGCCTCTGCCTTGATTAGCGTTACTCAAACTATGCTGTATTTAGAAGAGGGTGATGTGGTTGAGCTCACCCATAATGGCTATCAAATTAGTAATACCATGGGTGAGAGGGTTGAGCGTCCAATACACACCAGTGAATTATCAGCGGATAATGTGGAACTTGGTCCTTATCAGCATTATATGCAAAAGGAAATTGCTGAACAGCCAAGGGCAATTACCGATACCGTCGAGAAAATATTAGGATTAGGTTTTAATCCAACTTTATTTGGAGACTCTGCACAACAGATTTTTTCTCAAGTAAAAGGAGTCATAATTTTGGCCTGTGGTACGAGTTATCACGCAGGTCTTGTGGCTCGCTATTGGCTTGAACATATTACTAAGTTGCCTTGTGTGGTGGAAGTGGCGAGTGAATACCGGTATCGTATCTCTGTCCCGCAAACCGATTACTTGGTTGTCACCATTTCACAATCAGGGGAAACCGCTGATACTCAAGCAGCTTTAAAGCATGCAAAATCTTTAGGACATAGGCATACACTCACTATTTGTAACGTGCCAGAGAGCGCCCTAATACGCCAATCTGAACTGGCCTTTTTAACCCGTGCAGGCATGGAAATTGGTGTAGCCTCAACCAAAGCTTTTACCACCCAATTAGTGGCGCTCTTTTCTCTAGCGGTTGTCATCGCTAAATGTCAGGACCGTTTATCGTCAGAGAATGAGCGTGAGTATTTGGATGCGCTACGACGACTTCCTAATAAAATCCAGCACGTATTAAATTTAGAACCACAACTGCAATTGTGGGCCGATCGCTTTGCTCAAAAAGACCACGTTCTCTTTCTTGGACGAGGCATTCATTATCCGATTGCCTTAGAAGGCTCATTAAAACTAAAAGAAATTTCGTATATTCATGCGGAAGCTTATCCTGCAGGAGAGCTCAAGCATGGTCCTTTGGCTTTAGTGGATGAGCGTATGCCGGTGATTGCGGTGGCGCCCAATGATAATCTTTTAGAAAAGCTAAAATCAAATTTACAGGAAGTGAAAGCGAGGGGAGGTGTGTTGTACGTTATCGCTGATAACGACTCCCACTTTAAAGCGGAGGAGGGTATTCATGTAATTCGTATGCCTGATCACGAGGGAATTTTAAGTCCCATAATGCATGTGGTTCCTCTGCAACTCCTTGCCTATCATGTGGCCTGTCAGCGAGGAACAGATGTTGATAAACCGCGTAACTTGGCTAAAAGTGTTACGGTAGAATAGCCATATTATTTGTTATCACGTTAAGGGAGGGCTTAGGATGTGGCGTTTGTGGGCAAAGGCACTGGGGGAAAAAGCAGGTGGTGATAATCAAGAGGCCGATAAAATTGCTTTAATCAGAAGCACCATAGTGATGGTCTATGTACTGACTAACATTCTCATTATGGCAAGTATCATTCATCATTGGTAGTAAATACTATTGGCTTGAACAGAGGTTCTAGCAATGATGATGTTGTTCTTCAGTTTTACTGGTTTGGCAATTGTTACAAGTTGAAGAGCCATGGCAAGCGCTTTTTCCTGTCCACTGACGAATTAAGTAAAGCGCTGCAATGACGACAATCCCAATAGCGATTAGAGAATCCCACATATCAGCCTCCTAATATCAGTGTTAACTGATAAGTCAAAAAAGACGCTAAATAACCCAGGCCAAACAAGTAAGTGAGCATAATCGATGGGATACGCCATGAATTGGTCTCTCGTTTGACCGCTCCTAAAGTTGCTA
>JAGXAW010000009.1 GCA_018971415.1 Betaproteobacteria bacterium | reverse complement strand
CACTTCATTGATAACTCTATTAGATACTCTACCTAATAAATCATAGGGTAATTCAGCCCAATGTGCGGTCATAAAATCACTGGTGACAACGGCGCGTAAAGCGACCACATATTCATAGGTTCTGCCGTCTCCCATGACGCCTACCGATTTAACTGGTAAAAATACAGCAAAGGCTTGTGACACTTCATCATACCAACCGGCCTGTCTTAGTTCATCAATAAAGATTGCATCGGCGCGTTGCAGTAAATCAACAAACTCTGATTTAACCTCACCTAAAATTCTCACTCCCAACCCAGGGCCAGGGAAAGGGTGACGATAGACCATTTCTTGTGGAAGGCCTAAGGCAACACCTAGCGCGCGAACTTCATCCTTAAACAATTCTCGCAGTGGTTCAAGAAGTTTTAAATGCAGCGTATCTGGTAAACCACCAACGTTGTGATGAGATTTAATGGCATGGGCTTTACCACTTTTCGCGCCTGCAGATTCAATCACATCAGGATAAATGGTGCCTTGCGCTAACCATTTAACTTGCTGTAACTTGGCCGACTCTTCTTGAAACACTTCAACAAACAATCGCCCAATAATTTTACGTTTTTGCTCTGGATCAGTGATACCTTGAAGCTCTTTAAAGAATCGGTCTTTCGCGTTTACGTGAATAACTTTGACACCCAAATGTTGCGCAAAAGTTGCCATGACCTGCTCTGCTTCCTGGTAGCGCAATAAACCATGGTCAACAAATACACAGGTCAGCTGTTGACCAATGGCTTGATGAATTAAGGCTGCGGCCACTGAGGAGTCGACCCCACCTGAAAGCCCAAGCAATACTTCATCTTGCCCCACCGTTTGGCGAATATGCTCGATTGCAACGCTGACATAATCTGGCATGGTCCAAGAGCTGTCACAACCACAGATCTGATGCACAAAACGCTCAAGGATTGCTCTTCCTTTTCTGGTATGGGTGACTTCAGGGTGAAACTGCACGGCATAAAACCGTCTTACTTCGTCCGCCATGCCGGCGATAGGCGTTGCAGCGTTATCACAAATCACCTTAAAACCGGGTGGCAACTGAGTAACCTTATCACCATGACTCATCCACACTTCAAGTAAACCATGACCTTCGTCATTAGTCCGATCTTGAATGTCTTTAAATAACTGAGAATGTCCTCTGGCTCTGACTTCTGCGTAACCAAATTCTCGGTGCAAAGCGTTTTCTACACGCCCACCTAGTTGCTGCGCCATGGTTTGCATCCCATAGCAAATACCCAGAACCGGAACCCCTAACTCAAAAACAACTTGAGGGGCGCTAGGTGGTGTAGATTCGGTCACAGAGGCAGGGCCGCCTGAGAGAATAATGCCTTGTGGATTAAATTCACGAATGAACTCTTCACTGACATCATAGGGGTGTAATTCGCAATATACCCCTGCTTCACGAACGCGTCTTGCAATGAGCTGCACATACTGTGCACCAAAATCAATAATCAGAATTTTTTGTCGAGACATACACAATCAATCAATATGGTAATTAGGGGCTTCTTTAGTGATATGCACGTCATGCACATGAGATTCACGAATTCCTGCATGGGATATTTCGACGAACTCAGCTTTGTGGTGTACCTCTTCAATGGTCGGACAACCCAGGTAACCCATCGATGCTCTCACACCACCCATCAGTTGATGAATCACAGCGAGTACAGAACCCTTATAAGGCACTCGTCCCTCAACGCCCTCCGGGACCAGTTTGTCAGCATTGTTTTCACTGTCTTGGAAATAACGGTCACTGGATCCTTGTTGCATGGCACCTAATGAACCCATACCACGGTAGGATTTATATGAGCGTCCTTGAAAGAGTTCAATTTCTCCAGGAGCCTCTTCAGTACCGGCAAATAAACCACCAATCATTACAGCACTGGCTCCTGCAGCAATGGCTTTAGCGTTATCCCCTGAATAACGAATACCGCCATCAGCCACGCAGGGCACACCAGTGCCCTTTAAAGCTTCAGCCACATTGCGAATAGCGGTAATTTGCGGCACACCCACACCCGCCACAATTCTGGTGGTGCAAATGGAACCTGGACCAATGCCCACTTTCACGCCATCAGCTCCCACTGCAACCAGCGCCTTAGCACCCTCTGCGGTGGCAATATTGCCGCCAATAACAGGAATATCTGGAAAATGGGTTTTTACCCAACGCACGCGATCCAGTACACCTTGACTGTGACCATGGGCTGTATCAACCACAATGACGTCCACTCCGGCTGCAACAAGGGCGGCAACCCGCTCATCGGTTCCCTCACCCACACCCACAGCAGCGCCCACCAACAATCGACCACTTGAGTCTTTAGAGGCAAGGGGATGCTCGGTGGACTTCATAATGTCTTTAACGGTCACAAGTCCGCGCAGTTGAAACTGGTCATCCACCACCAAGACACGTTCCAGGCGATGCTCATGCATGAGCTTCATGGCTACGTCACGGGACTCGTTCTCATGCATAGTCACCAATCGCTCACGGGGCGTCATGACATTTTTAACTGGTTGATCTAAACGATTCTCAAAGCGTAAATCACGGTTGGTAACAATCCCCACCACCTTTTTTCCTTCCAGAACCGGCAGCCCTGAAATACGGTATTGGCGAGTGAGGGCAATCACATCACGAACGGTCATATCAGGGGTGACAGTAATGGGATCTTTCACCATGCCTGATTCAAAACGTTTCACTTTAGCGACTTCACGAGCTTGTTGCTCTATGGATAAATTCTTATGAACAATTCCAATTCCTCCCTCTTGCGCCAGTGCGATAGCTAGGCGCGATTCGGTAACCGTATCCATGGCAGCGGAAAGAAGTGGAAGATTAAGTGTTAACTGACGAGTGAGTCGGGTGCTTAAAGAGACATCCCGAGGCAACACCGTTGAGTGTGCAGGCAGTAATAACACATCGTCAAATGTGAGTGCCTTTTCTACTACACGCATGGCAAAACCCCTTGGCAAAACAATATTATACGCAAGAGTGCCTTGTTCTTAAAGAAAATTTATACTTTTATTGGTCTTTTGCAGAAAAAAAACACTGGGTTACGCGCACACTTAAATGCGTTGACGGCGTTGCTCCTTAGGGTTAACAAGCCGTGGACGATACATTTCCACCCTGTCGCCAGGACGAAGAAGCGTCCCTGTTGGTTTTACTTTTCCATTAATACCAAAGGTCAGCTTTAAGCGCTCGCTCTCTGGGACCTGCTCTAATAAACCACTTAACTGAACGGCTTCGCCCAAGGTGGTGGTACTTGCCACGTTCAGTGCAATTAGCCATTGCCGCTCACGCAAGGCATAGACCACCTTAATATCCATCAATGCCTCGGCGATTTAGTTCATCAGCGCGAGCGACAAAGGCATCAACCATACTATTTGCAATGTGCTGAAAAACAGGACCCACCACTCTCTCTAAAAGAGCGCTAGAAAAAGTCCACTCCAACACAAATTCAATTTTGCAGGCGTCCTCTCTTAAGGATTTAAAAATAAACTCGCCACGCAAATGCTTAAAGGGCCCCTCCACTAATTCCATTAACACACGCTCACCAGGGGTTGAGGTGTTTTGCGTGGTGAACTGTTGTTTGAGCCCATGAAAATTAATAAAGATGGTGGCCTTGGTGTGCTGCCCCTCGCGCTCATGAATTTCGGTATGACTGCACCAGGGTAAAAATTCCGCATAGCTTGGGATATCCTCCACCAATTGCCACATGGAGTGTGCGGAATACATCACCAATACACTTTTTTCTACTCGCGTCATAAGCGTCCAATTGCGTTAAAATGATTAATTAAACGTTATAAGATACCTGTAAATGAGTATTATCGACAACCGTAAAGCGTTTCACGACTACTTTATCGAAGACCGCTTGGAGGCGGGAATGGTTCTTGAGGGCTGGGAGGTCAAAGCCATTCGTGAGGGTCGTGCGCAAATTAAAGAGGCCTACATCACCGTACTCAACGGGGAATTATGGCTCTTGGGCGCTCACATTAGTCCCTTGAGCACCGCCTCAACGCACATCAAACCAGATCCCACACGCACCCGAAAACTGCTCCTTCACAGCAATCAAATCGCCAAGTTAATCGGTCAAGTGGAGCGCGCAGGCTACACCTTGGTGCCCATTAACATGCATTACGCCAAGGGAAGAATCAAGCTGGAAATTGGCCTTGCCAAGGGTAAAAAACAGTACGATAAGCGTGAGGCGGAGAAACAAAAGGACTGGGAAAGAGAAAAACAACGCCTTCTCAAGCAAAGCTAAGGGTTGTTTGAGAGGACTACCCCCTCTTTTGTACACTTTCACCTATTGCAAATCCCGCGGCAAGGTGAATAGAATGAGTTCATCACCACTAAGTATAGCTTTTAGTAAGTAAAACTGATACTTAACATCAAAAAGTCTTACTTTACCTTATAGTTTTTTCTCGCTATTGTTATTTCCATAACATCTTAAAACCTACAGATAAAAAAAACATATGTAGGCGACACATCTTTATTTGAATCACCATTGAGGAGAGAGACCATGGCAGGGAAAAAGTATAGCGCCGGCGTAAAAGAATACCGCAGTACCTATTGGGAACCTAACTATGCTGTTAAAGACACAGATATCTTAGCCTGTTTTAAAATCACCCCCCAAGCAGGAGTTGACCGTGAAGAAGCCGCCGCAGCTGTGGCTGCTGAGTCCTCCACGGGTACCTGGACCACGGTGTGGACCGATTTATTAACCGACCTTGATCACTATAAAGGTCGCGCCTATCACATTGAAGATGTCCCAGGTGATGACACCTGTTTCTATGCTTTTATTGCCTACCCCATTGACCTCTTTGAAGAGGGCTCGGTGGTTAACGTGTTTACTTCATTAGTGGGTAATGTATTTGGCTTTAAAGCCATTCGCGCACTGCGTTTAGAGGATGTTCGCTTTCCTATCGCCTACGTCATGACTTGCGGTGGTCCACCTCATGGTATTCAAGTTGAACGGGATGTAATGAATAAATATGGTCGCCCACTGTTGGGCTGTACCATCAAACCCAAACTCGGTTTGTCCGCTAAAAACTATGGCCGCGCTGTCTATGAATGTTTACGCGGCGGTCTGGATTTCACCAAAGATGATGAAAACGTCAATAGCCAACCTTTTATGCGCTGGCGTCAACGCTTTGACTTTGTCATGGAAGCCATTCATAAATCAGAACGTGAAACCGGTGAGCGCAAAGGTCACTATTTAAATGTGACTGCCCCGACGCCTGAGGAAATGTACAAACGGGCTGAATACGCTAAAGAGATTGGCGCTCCGATTATTATGCATGATTACATCACCGGCGGTTTTTGTGCCAACACTGGCCTTGCTAACTGGTGCCGTGATAACGGTGTATTGCTACACATTCACCGCGCCATGCACGCTGTTTTAGACCGTAACCCACACCATGGTATTCACTTTAGAGTGTTAACCAAAATCCTGCGTTTGTCAGGGGGGGACCACCTGCACTCAGGAACAGTGGTGGGTAAACTTGAAGGTGATCGTGCAGCCACCTTAGGCTGGATTGATTTAATGCGCGAGAGTTATATCAAAGAAGATCGCTCACGAGGTATCTTCTTTGACCAAGACTGGGGCGCGATGCCGGGCATTATGCCGGTCGCCTCCGGAGGGATTCACGTGTGGCACATGCCAGCTTTGGTGAATATTTTCGGTGACGACTCAGTACTTCAATTCGGTGGTGGTACCTTAGGTCACCCATGGGGTAATGCTGCTGGTGCGGCAGCCAACCGCGTGGCATTAGAGGCCTGCGTTGAAGCGCGTAACCGTGGAGTTGCCATCGAAAAAGAAGGCAAAACCGTTCTCACTGAGGCGGCCAAACATTCTCCAGAATTGCGTATTGCAATGGAAACCTGGAAGGAAATCAAATTTGAATTTGATACCGTCGATAAATTAGACGTTGCCCATAAATAAGATACCGCTAAGGAGAATTGATTATGTCAGAAATGCTCGATTATAAAAGCCGTTTAAGTGACCCAGCTAGCCGTAAGTTTGAAACTTTTTCCTACTTACCTGCCCTCACCCAAGCACAAATTCGTCAACAGGTTGAATACATCGTTAAAAAAGGGTGGAACCCCGCCCTTGAACACACAGAGCCTGAACACTTGATGGACACTTACTGGTATATGTGGAAGCTACCCATGTTTGGTGAAACCGATGTTGATGCCATCTTGGCAGAGGCAGAGGCTTGCCACAAAGCCAATCCTCATAATCACGTGAGATTAGTGGGTTATGACAATGATAAGCAGTCCCAAGGCGCAGCCATGGTTGTCTTTCGCGGCAAAACTGTTTAAGGCTTACCGCCATGACTGATCAACTTGATCAATACCGCATCCGCAAAGAGCCCTTTTATCGCTCTGTTGCGGATGAGGTGGCGTTATTTGAAGCCGCTTATTCTGTGCGTATGCCCATGATGCTGAAGGGGCCAACCGGTTGCGGTAAAACTCGTTTTGTTGAGTACATGGCCTTTAAACTTAATCGGCCATTAATTACGGTGGCCTGTAACGAAGACATGACCGCCTCTGACTTGGTAGGCCGTTTTCTGTTAGACCGTGATGGCACACGCTGGCAAGATGGACCTCTTGCCCTGGCTGCTCGCCTAGGTGCTATTTGTTATTTAGATGAAGTGGTAGAAGCGCGGCAAGATACCACCGTCGTCATTCACCCCTTAACCGACAACCGCCGAGTCTTACCTTTAGAAAAAAAAGGCGAACTCCTGCAAGCCCATCCTGACTTTCAATTGGTGATTTCCTACAATCCTGGTTATCAAAGCCTGATGAAGGATCTTAAACAATCCACTAAACAACGCTTTGGTGCCCTGGATTTTAATTATCCAGAACATGCAATTGAATGCGATATTGTGGCCCATGAAAGTGGCGTCTCAAGTGATATCGCTGACAAATTGGTATCTATTGCTGAGCGGGCGAGAAACTTAAAAGGCCATGGCTTAGATGAAGGGATTTCCACCAGAATGCTCGTGTATGCTGGCAACTTAATTGCGAAGGGGGTGGCCCCACAAAGCGCCTGTCGTGTGGCTTTGGTTCGCCCCATTACCGATGACCCTGATATGCGTGATGCGCTTGATGCGGCCGTGACCACATTCTTTTAATCCATAATGACCTCCGCTCAAGGCGAACAGCAATCTATCATCGCTCAACTGCCTGAGCGGGTACAAACACTGATTCATGAACACTGGCATGAGGCCTGCCGATCACTCTCAAACCCGGGTCTTATGCTTTACCTACAAGGGGCTCTCTCTCTTCACCATTTAAAACGCGGTGATGAAGTGATTGTTGCATGGCTCGAATGCGTGCCCTTGATCAGCAAAGAAATTGGTGAAGAGGTGCTTGAAAATCTCATTCACTGCGCTCTCACGCTTTCATCCAAAACCTCAGCCTCGGTGGTGGAACGGGTTTTAGCAACGAGTCCTGTTGCAGCCAAACGCCTTAATGATGCTGAGCTTTTTATGCAGTACCTCCACTTTCTGCAACAGCTTTCAGCAACGGTGCCGCGGGGTATTCGGCCGATGCTGGAAAACCTTGAGAAACTCTTTGAGCAATTAACCTTAGGTGGCTTAAGACGCTGGGCCCAATGGGGCGCCTCTGCTTACAAAACACAGTTTGAAGAACAACTGAGTTATTTTTCTTTAAAGAGTCGCGAATCCTTAGCTGTGTTACAGCAGGAGAGAAAAGGCGTCCTTCTGGTGGATGTTCAACGTCGCTTAAATATGTATTTACGCGCACTCTGGGGCAGAGATTTTTTTATGCGCCCCACTGCAGGAGACATCGATTCTCGTGAAGGAAGCCAACCCTTTATTGAGGATTATTTACTGCATTTGCCAGACGCTTTAGATGATGTTGAGGGCTTAAGCGCCCTTGAACTCTACCGCGCCTGTGCACTGCACTGTGCGGCGCATATGGTGGAAACAAAAACACCCATCTCTGCTGAAGCACTTAATCCCTTACAAATGGCCTTAATTGGTTTAATTGAGGACGCCAGAGTAGAAAGCCTCACCATCAAGCGCTTTCCTGGTGTGAAAAAACTGTGGGCGAGCTTACATCGTGCTACGCCAGAGGATGAGTATACTGCCAGCGACTATTTCTCTCGCCTTGCGCGGTCCCTTCTTGATGAGAGCTATGTTGATAATGATCCTTGGGTCATGGAGGGAAAGCTCCTCTTTGCCCAACAACAACAGCACCGCCTTGAGGACAATCAACTGTCCTGGGATATCGGGGTCACTCTCGCTCATCGCTGGCTGGAAAAAAAGATTGCCTTTCATCCCCGTCAAGATCAAGCCAACATTGTCTACCGAGATGACAACCGTTACTTCTGGCACTTTGAAGGCTTTGACTTTGAACGTGCTAACCAGGCGGGATATGAGTCTGTCAAACAGGTCAGAAAATATGTCAACGTCATGGAAATGGCCAACGAAGTGGATGTGGAGACGGCGGGCGATGATGCACAGGAAATCTGGGTTTTACCCACGGAGCTCTTTCCCTATGAGGACATGGGGGTTTCCTTTAATGACAGCGAAGGCATCCCACCTCAATCTGACCCCTTTCATTACAGTGAGTGGGATTACCATATTCAACTCGAGCGCCCCTCCTGGAGCACCGTCTTTGAAAAACACAGTAAAAGCGATGATCCAGAAAAAATTAATGCTATTACCTCAGAGCATAAACGCCTGATCTCACGCATGAAGTATCTTTTAGATGCGCTTCAGCCGCAGGGCGTGACGCGTTTACGAAAACTCGAAGATGGCGATGAGCTTGATCTAAACCGAGCGATTGATAGCTTGATTGAGATCAGAATGGATCAACAGCCTGATCCACGAATAATGATGCGCTCAGTGAGAAAAGTAAGAGATATCGCCGTCTTGGTATTACTTGATTTATCCGAGTCCACCAACGGGAAAGTGAGTCTTGGTGAAAAAACCATTTTGGATTTAACCCGTGAAGCGGCAGCATTACTTGCTGACGCCATCAATAAAGTGGGCGACCCCTTTGCTATTCATGGCTTTTGTTCAGATGGGCGTCATGAGGTGAGCTATTATCGTTTTAAGGACTTTGATCAAGAGTACAATGACCGCGCTAAAGCCAAGCTCTCAGGTATGTCAGGACAACTCTCCACACGCATGGGCGCTGCCCTACGACACGCTGGGCAACACATGGCACAGGTACGAGCCAACAAAAAACTCATTTTACTGATCACCGATGGTGAACCCGCTGATATTGATATTCGTGATCCACAGTATTTACGACAAGATACTAAAAAAGCCGTGGAAAGCTTGGGGCGTCAAGGGATCCAAACCTTTTGTATGACCCTTGATCCACGGGCTGACCAGTATGTGTCCAGAATATTTGGCATTAAAAATTATATGGTAGTGGATCGGGTGGAACGTTTACCTGAAAAATTACCTTTACTGTATGCGTCACTGACACGCTGACGTATTACAATAATAAGAAAAAAACAATAATAACTATAAATGATTGATTGCAGCATTTTTACATTGGGGAGGCAATATTATGCATCTGGGAAGAACAACCTTATCGAAGTTCCTTATTGAAAACGTCAGCGGTACTCCTGACGGCGCAGCCTTAGCCGCCTTACTGGTTGATGTGGCAGCCGCTGTGAAAGCCATTTCCGCCTTAAGTGCCAAAGGCGCTCTTGGCGGGGCAACGGGCACGCTTGACACCATCAACGTTCAAGGAGAAACACAAAAACCTTTGGATGTCTTATCTAACACCGCTTTTGTTAATACCTTTGAACTGGGGGGACTGGTGGCAGGCGTGGCCTCTGAGGAAATGGATGATCCTTTTCCGATTAAACCTCCCCACACTCGGGGCCCTTTTTTAGCCATCTTTGATCCCTTAGACGGGTCATCCAATATCGACAGTAACGTCTCCGTGGGATCCATTTTCTCGATCCTTAAGGCGCCAGAAAAGGGAGAACCTGTTCTCAAGGATTATTTGCAACCCGGTGTAAAACAAGTGGCCGCAGGCTACTCCGTCTATGGTCCTGCCACCTTGATGGTGATTACAGTGGGCAATGGCACCCATGGTTTTACCCTGGACCGCGAAGTGGGGAACTTTATACTCACCCACCCCAATATGAGGATACCTGAAGAAACCAACGAGTTTGCCATTAACACCTCAAACGAGCGTTTCTGGGAACCCCCAGTGACGCGCTACATCAATGAATGTAAAGCGGGTAAAACAGGACCCAGAGAGCGTGATTTTAATATGCGCTGGATTGCCTCAATGGTGGCTGAAGTGCATCGCATTATGATGCGTGGCGGTATCTTTATGTATCCTCGCGACACCAAAGATGTGAGTAAACCCGGCCGTCTACGTTTGATGTATGAGGCCAATCCAATGGGCTTTATTGTGGAACAAGCAGGTGGTGCTGCATCAACGGGTCGAGAGAGAATTCTCGATATTCAACCAGACACCATACACCAACGCGTGCCTGTTATTCTAGGCTCACGCCATGAAGTGGATCGAGTGGTGCATTATCACGCACAGTACGATGCGGGTACTGACCAACCCTTTGAGTCGCCTCTGTTTAATGAGCGCGGCCTATACCGTCCATAAAAATACATCATATTGAGCGAGGTTAACATGTCACGTAAACATCCAATTATTGCAGTAACGGGTTCATCAGGAGCTGGAACGACCACGGTGATGAACAGCTTTAAACATATTTTTAGACGCGAAAAAATCAAAGCTCAGATTGTTGAGGGAGATTCTTTCCATCGCTATGACCGTTTGTCCATGCGCGCTGAAATGAAGGCTCAGGAAGAAAAAGGCAATCTGAATTTTAGCCACTTTGGTCCTGAGGCCAATTTATTGAAAGAACTTGAAACCCTCTTTAAATCCTACGGCGAGAGTGGTTCTGGCAAAATCAGAAAGTACCTGCATGATGCAGGAGAGGCCGAACCCTTCAAACAAGATCCGGGCACCTTTACTCCGTGGATGGATGTGGAGATAGGCTCTGATTTAATGTTTTATGAGGGCTTACACGGCGCTTACGCGGATCAAGACATCAACGTGGCTCAGCATGTTGATCTCTTAGTTGGTGTGGTACCCATCATCAACCTTGAATGGATTCAAAAACTGCACCGTGACCAAAAAATGCGTGGCTATTCACAAGAGGCGGTAAGAGACACCATTTTGCGCCGTATGCCTGATTATGTCAGCCACATCTGCCCTCAGTTCTCAAGAACCCATGTGAATTTCCAGCGAGTACCCACAGTGGATACCTCAAACCCCTTTATTGCGAACGATATTCCCTCCCCTGATGAGAGCATGGTGGTGATTCGTTTTGCTAACCCAAAGGGTATCGACTTTCCTTATCTCCTCTCCATGCTGGATAACTCATGGATGACAAGACCCAATACTTTGGTTATCCCTGGAGGCAAAATGGGGCTTGCCATGCAATTGATCTTCACCCCCATGATCATGAAGCTCATGGACATTAAAAGTAAGTCTTTTTAACCATGACGCTTAAATATATTTTATTTGATTTAGATGGCACCTTAATTGATACGGCAGCAGAGATCACCGAGGCCACCAACCGAGCACTGGCCTTTGATCGACTGCCCGCCTTAAAGCGTGAAGAGGTACAAAACTGGATTGGTAAAGGCACCGCTTGGTTGTTTTCTAAGGCGTTAGCAAGATCCACGGGAGAATCCAGTCAAGAGAGTGAGCAATTTAAACGTCTCTACCCTGAGTTCTTAAAGCAGTATCAATTGGTGACCGGCCAACTCAGTGAACCCTTTTGCGACATGGAAGCGATTTTAAGCCTGATTAAACAGGAGGGCATCAAGCTTGGTATTGTCACCAATAAAGAGCGCTCTCTCACGCTGCAGCTCCTTGAGCATTTAAAACTTACCCATTATTTTGATGTGGTGGTGGCAGGAGGCGATGCACTGCGTGGTAAGCCTCACCCTGACCCACTTCTCCTTGCCCTGGATCAGGCAGGGATTAGTCGCGATGAAGTGCTCTTTGTGGGCGATTCTGTTAATGATGTGGAAGCTGCCCGTGCTGCACAAATTTCCATTTGGGCCTTCACTCATGGCTATAATCATGGTTTACCGATTAGTGATGCCAAACCCGATCGCGTCATCAACGGATTTACAGATTTATACACACAATTAAAAACCACATTTACTTTTTTACCAATACATTAAATCAGAGAGGTATTTAGATCATGGCACTCATCTCCTTAAGACAACTACTGGATCACGCCGCAGAGCATGGCTACGGCTTACCCGCTTTTAACGTGAATAACCTAGAGCAAATTCAGGCTATTATGGAAGCGGCAAAAGCCACCAACAGCCCAGTCATTATGCAAGGCTCTGCGGGCGCCAGAAAATACGCAGGCGAACCGTTTTTACGTAAACTGATTGAAGCTGCCGTGGAAATGTACCCAGAAATTCCAATTTGTATGCACCAGGATCATGGTGCCAGCCCCTCTGTGTGCCAACGCTCCATTCGTTCAGGTTTCTCTAGCGTGATGATGGACGGCTCCTTGATGGAGGACATGAAAACCCCATCCAGCTTTGAATACAACGTTGATGTGACCCGCCGTGTGGTAGACATGGCACATGCCGTGGGCGTCTCTGTGGAGGGCGAATTGGGCTGTTTAGGCTCCCTGGAGTCCGGCATGATGGGTGAGGAAGACGGTCACGGTTCTGATAAACAGTTAAGTCATGATCAGCTGTTAACAGACCCTGAACAGGCTGCTGATTTTGTGCGTAAAACCGAAGTAGATGCCTTGGCCATTGCCATTGGTACCAGTCATGGCGCCTATAAGTTCACTAAAGCCCCCACTGGTGATACTCTCGCCATCTGGCGTGTTAAAGAAATTAATGCCCGCATTCCTAACACTCACTTGGTGATGCATGGCTCCTCCTCAGTGCCTCAAGAGTGGCTCGAAGTTATCCGTGCCAATGGGGGGGATATCAAAGAGACCTATGGCGTTCCAGTGGAAGAGATCGTTGAAGCAATTAAATATGGTGTACGTAAAGTGAATATTGATACCGACATTCGCCTAGCTATGACCGGTGCAATCCGTGCCCATTTGTTTAAAAATCCCGGTGAATTTGATCCTCGTAAATTCTTGATTGATGCCAAAAAAGCTGCAGTAGGTATTTGTAAAGCCCGTTTTGAAGCTTTTGGTAGTGCCGGACAAGCCGACAAAATCAAACCCATTAGTCTTGAGACCATGAGTGAGCGTTATGCTAAGGGCGAATTAACACCACAGGTCAAATAAGAATAAACACAATAGGGAGAGGAAAACCATCATGACACAAGTGAGTACCAATACCATGGCCAATGCCATCCGCGCTCTGGCGATGGATGCCGTACAAAAGGCCAACTCAGGCCACCCAGGAGCACCAATGGGTATGGCCGAAATGGCCGTTGCCCTGTGGGCACAGCATTTAAAACATAACCCTAAAAACCCCTTATGGGCTGACCGTGATCGTTTTGTTTTGTCTAACGGTCATGCCTCAATGCTGATTTATGCTTTGCTCCATTTAACTGGCTACGACTTACCCATTGAGGAAATTAAAAACTTCCGTCAATTGCACAGTAAAACCCCAGGTCACCCAGAATACGGAATGACACCGGGTGTGGAAACCACCACGGGACCCTTAGGACAAGGCATTACTAATGCGGTGGGCATGGCTTTGGCTGAGAGAATGATGGCTGAGCAATTTAATAAACCCGGGCATAGCATTGTTGATCACTTCACCTATGTGTTCATGGGTGATGGTTGCTTGATGGAGGGCATTAGTCACGAAGCTTGCGCTCTTGCGGGCACCTTGGGTTTACATAAACTCATCGCCTTTTGGGATGACAATGGTATCTCCATTGATGGTCACGTTGAAGCTTGGTTTGCGGATGATACGCCAAAGCGTTTTGAAGCCTATGGCTGGCGAGTTATTCGAGATGTGGATGGCCATGATGTGGTGGCTGTGTCAAAGGCCATTGAGATCGCTAAAACCAGTACTCAACCCACTTTAATTTGCTGTAAAACCAATATCGGTCACGGTAGCCCCAACAAGGCAGGAACGCACGATGTGCACGGCTCGCCTTTAGGCGGCGATGAAATCACCGCCTCGCGGGCGCAAATCAATTGGCCCTATGAAGCTTTTGTTATTCCACAGGATGTGTATGCCGCTTGGGATGCCTCAAGCAAGGGCAAAGAGATGGAAAAAGCTTGGGATGAGAAGTTTGCCGCCTATCAAAAAGCTTTTCCACAAGAGGCGCAGGAATTCACAAGACGCATGTCTGGCACCCTGCCTAAAGAGTTTGAATTAACGGTGATGGAATACATTGCCAAATGCCGCGATAAGGGTGAGAGCATTGCTTCTCGCAAAGCCAGTCAAAATACTCTTGAAGCCTACGGCCCTGCCTTGCCTGAACTCTTTGGTGGCTCGGCGGATTTAACCGGTTCAAACCTCACCAACTGGAGTGGTTCAAAACCCCTTAAAAAAGGCGTAGCGGGTAACTACTTAAGTTACGGGGTTCGAGAGTTTGGGATGAGCGCCATTATGAACGGGATCGCCTTGCATGGCGGGTTCATTCCCTATGGTGGAACCTTCCTGACCTTCTCAGACTACAGTCGCAATGCGCTGAGAATGGCAGCGCTCATGAAAATCCGCACGATCTTTGTCTTTACCCATGACTCCATTGGTTTAGGAGAGGATGGCCCTACGCATCAGTCTATTGAGCAAGTTTCAAGCTTAAGACTAATTCCCAATATGGATTTATGGCGCCCTGCCGACACCACAGAAACCGCTGTAGCCTGGGCACAGGCCATCGAAAGACAACATGGACCTACCTGTTTAATCTTCAGCCGACAAAACCTGCCCTTTCAATCCCGTACCCCAGAGCAGATTGTGAATATTGCCAAAGGGGGCTATGTGTTGAAAGAGTCTGAGGGTATGGCTCAAGCGGTAATTTTAGCAACAGGCTCAGAGGTGGGGATTGCTGTGGAAGCTCAGCAACATTTACTGAAAGAAGGTATACCGGTGCGTGTGGTGTCAATGCCCTCCACCTTTGCCTTTGAACAGCAAAGCAAAGCCTATCAAGACAGCGTATTGCCCCCAGGCATTCCGAGAGTGGCCATTGAAGCGGGCTCAACTGCCCTGTGGTGGAAATATGGCACAAAGGCAGTACTTGGCATTGATACCTTTGGTGAATCCGCTCCCGCTGGCGCACTTTTTAAACACTTCAAACTGACAGCAGAACATTTAGCTGCAACCGTTAAATCTGTTCTGTAATGCTGCGACGCAACAACCTAGTTATGGGTTGTTGCGTTTTTTCACAGCCACTTCTAAACCTGTCACATTTTAGCAACAAACTATTGACAATAATTTTGAATCATTCAAAATCAGAGTGTTGTATCAAGTCTTTAATTCTGTTTAAGTTATATATAAAAAAGCAATACATAACACTTGTCTGCAAACAAGGGCGGAATTAGAGAAATTTTTAAAACTATTAGGGGGTTTTCACAATGAAAATTACTGGCTTTTTATTTAAAGCTCGAGGTGCTATTTTGGCGCTCATGGGGGGCTTGGTTTTACTCTCCTCACTAGATGCCAACGCTATTCCTATTTTTGCACGCCAAACTGGGTTTAAGTGCGTAGCATGTCACGTTGGTGGAGAATATCCACAGCTCACAGCATTAGGTCGTTACTTCAAATTAACTGGTTATACCCAAGGTGATGCGAAAAACATCTTTGGTGAATTAACTACCAACTTGGACCGTCCGCCCTTTGCAGTTTGGTTACAAGCATCCAAACAGTGGTATGCAAATACTGAACCAGGCGGAATTAATGGGAATGCCCCAACCTCACAATTTGATGCTCAAACAGTTAGTTTATTTACTGGTGGTCATCTAACAGATAATGTTGGTGCTTTCATCCAATGGACAGCGGCTAAATATGATCCAAATACTACTGTTTCATTTGGTCCTATGAGTAATCTCGGTTGGGCTGCAGGGATTGATAACAGCGAAGTCAGGGTTGCTGATCATATTGTGAATAAATCTGGAGACTGGATTTTTGGTGCGTACCTAAATAACCGTATCACTATGTCTGATGTTTGGAATACACAAGAAAACTGGACCTCAGATTGGATTGGTTATTTTAATGCTGGATTTAATGGTCTCGTCGGTTTGGCTCCAAGTACAATTCTTCAGGGAGGAGCTAGCCAACATAATGTAGTTGGACTAGGTACCTACCTTTATAAAGATAAAACTTGGTACGCTGAAGCAGCTGTATATAGACATGTGTCTAACGGTCCATTATCTGTATTAACCGAGAGTACCGCAGCAAACTCTGCTCCTGCACTAAATAACAATCTATATATGAGATTAGGTTATAACAAAGAATGGGGTCCTCATGAGTTATTCATTGGGTTACACGGTCTTTATGGCTCAGGTGATCCTTACGGACAAACTTATGGCAATGGAACAGCTATTAATGGTAACGCGCAAGTTAACTATAATGCTTTCAGCTTAGCCAACCCTCAAGCTGTCTGGCAGGACACAGGTATCGATGCACAATATCAATATATTCTTGATCCTCACTATTTTGCTGCACACGCCAGATTTACGCATGAAACAATTGAAAATAGTTCTGGTTTGTTAGGTGCTACAGTAGCTAATCCTGTTAATATGCTCAATGAGTATTGGTTAGATCTTACTTACATCTATAAGGCTCAGTATGGTGCAATGTTATTCTTCCATGGTGCCAGAGGAAATTCTGATTATTACGCCTACGGTCGTGGTGCTGACAATACTGGTTTTAGACAATATCAAAACGGTTCTATTGTCGCAGGTAATGGTGCTTATTACGGAGGATCTGCAAATGGAAGTCCTGATTGGGATTCAATTATGCCAAGTATATTTTGGTCACCATACCAAAATGTTCGTATTGGTATAATGAAAACTTTCTATACTCGATTGGGTGGTACAACTGGAAATTCAATCACAAATCCTTTAACTGCTACTAATGTTAATGGAGTAACAACTGGAAATTCACCTGGATTAAGTCCAAGCGCATTCAACACAACAATGTTGTATACAAGTATAATTTATTAATAAAAGAGAGGAATGACTATGAAAAACATCACAAAAATCATCTCACTCTCAGCTATAACGTTGGCTCTAGCCTCCTGTGCTGATTTAGGTTCCAATCCTACGCACTCTGCTGAGAGAAGTCGTAACCTTAATAATCCTGCTGTTGCTGGTGAAACCTACGCTCAGCAAGTTTGCTCAACTTGTCATGGATTAAATGGACAATCCATTAATCCAACATTCCCAAATCTTGCACATCAGACCAAGGAATACATTGCAGTTGAGCTTCATGAACTAAAAGAGGAAACTCGTTTAGATCCAAAAGCCCAACAATTCATGTGGGGTGTTGCACGTAACTTAACTGACAAGCAAATTGATCAGTTAGCAGAGTACTACTCCAAGCAACCAGCTCCAATTAACACAGCCTATGCTGATCCTAAGTTAGTTGTTGAAGGTAAAAAAATCTGGCAAGAAGGTAACCTCTCACAGGGTGTCCCTGCATGCTCAGGTTGCCATGGAGAAAATGGTGAGGGCGCAGCCAACATTCCGCGTCTAGCTGGTCAACATGCCGACTATCTCTATAAACAGTTAAATGTCTTTAATACTGATTATGAGCTAGTCAATGATCACAAAGACATTCAAAGCGAAATGGAACTGCCTGGTACCCAGGAAAACGGTCAACCATGGCGCGCTGGTAATAACGGTGCCGTGATGGAACTGATGGCCCATGGCTTGAGTGATGAACAGAAAATGGCTGTAGCTAATTACTTACAAACCGTTCGCTAGTTCATTTTTAAGGCAAACTCAAAACCCCGCTTAGGCGGGGTTTTTTTATTGCTAAAAGATATTAATCTAGGTTAAAGTAAACCCATCTTAAATAAAAATTAAGCTAAAGATGACTAAAACCCTATTCCTTAGCCTTGCCATATCAATACTCTTAGTGTCCTGTGCCAGTAACTCCACCACGAGTTTTAGTTCTGGACAAGGGGATGCCGTTGATCCAGTCAAATCCCAGCTTTTTGGTGACATGCCCCTACCCCCAAATATAAAACTCAATAATGATCACTCAATGATTTTAGGGGGAGGTAATAACTGGGCAGGTCATGTGGAGCTTATTGCAAAGCAAAGCCTTACTGACACCTACGTATTCTTTAAAAATCAGTTTCCGGGTGCGGGATGGCAACTCGTATCTGCCACCAAGTCAAAATCAAGCTTATTGGTATTTATCAAAGGTGAGCGTACCGCTACTATTGAGATTTCTGATGGCGGTGGATTAATAGGCGATAGCTCAGTGATTGTTCTTACCGTCGCCCCCAAAGATACCCTAGATCCTCCCGCTTCATCCTCTAGCGGCACCTTACCTAGCGGTCAACCTGCTCAGTAAGGTGATTGGCTGTTATATTGAAGTGCTAATCTGATGGTGTTGGTGTGAAGCGCCACAGTGGTATTAATCTCATTACCATAGCCACCCCCCATCACCACCGCACAATTAGCCTGATGCTTTTTTACCCATTCAAAAACTGTTTTATCTCTTTGATAAAGCCCTTGCTCAGAGAGTTTTAAACGCCCTAACCGATCGTTTTCATGGGGATCAGTGCCTGCAAGATAGAACACAAAATCAGGCTTAATCAATTGTTCAATAGCCGTTAAACTCTCTTCCAATTGCTTGAGATAGTGATTGTCATTGCAACCATCCGGTAAAGCGATATCTAAATGACTCTTTTCTTTAGTGAAAGGGTAGTTGTTTTCACCATGCATAGAAAAGGTAAATATCTGTTGATGGGTATTTAAAATCGCAGCAGTTCCATCACCCTGATGCACATCAAGATCCACCACCACAATATTTAAGTGGGTAAACTCCTCTAATAAATTTAAAGAGGCAACGGCAATATCGTTAAAGACACAAAAGCCACTACCTCGAGAACGGTGAGCATGGTGAGTGCCTCCTGCAAGGCTCGCTGCAATACCATGATTCATGGCTGAAAGAGCTGCATGATAGGTGGCACCAACGGATCGTAAAGAGCGCTCCACCATGCGAGGGCTCCAAGGAAAACCTATTTCTTTAATCTCTTCACTGGATAATTGACCCGTTACCACTCGATCAATATAGGCTTTATCGTGAGCCACGAGTAAGCGCTCTAACTCAATTTTAGGAGCCTCATGAAAAACAATATCGGGCAATTGACGAACAGCATCATAGAGCAGAGCATACTTATCCATGGGAAAGCGATGCCCAGGGGGGAGCGGCAAAACAAAATGGTGACTCGTGTATACGTCTAACACGTTTATTTAGTACGCATACTCTTTTAAGGCCTCAAGAGTCACAATGGTCAGTGTCTTTTGATGAGTGCTTTCAAGGACCACATTAGGGGCCATACCAAACTCATAGGCCTCACGCCAGCGTTTAGCGCACAAACACCATTTATCTCCAGCCTTTAACCCCTTAAAACGATACTCAGGTCGAGGAGTACTTAAATCATTTCCTCTCTCTTTTGAGAACTGTAAAAACTCTTGAGTCATCACAGCGCAGACCGTATGGGTTCCCAAATCCTCTTCTCCAGTGTGACAGCAACCATCACGATAAAAACCCGTTAAAGGAGAATAGGAACAGGCCACCAAATCTCCACCTAAAACATTCTTTGCATTAATTTCCATATGACTTACTTAAACCCCATTCGTGATAAGACCGAAACATTATCGAGTCTTTCGTGTTTGTATACCGCAATGATGTGAATCAACAATACAGCATAAAGTATGTAATTTAATGCCGTATGCACTGTCCCAAAAAGATGGTGTAAATACTCTTTAGTTGGCGGATCAAGATGCAAAATAAACCCTATTCTTGGCCAAGAGACGAGTCCAAAGAGTGTCATGGGATGAGTGCTGGCATCTTTCCAAGCGGAATCATGAAGCCATCCAGAAAAGGGAACAGATAAAATTAAAACATAAAGTAAAACATGGCCAATAGCCGCTAAGCGTAGCTCCCAGCTCTGCAAATGCTGGGGTAATGGAGGGGGAGTATGGGTTAAGCGCCAAAGAATACGAAGTAATACCAAAAGTAAAACACTAATACCCACAGATTTATGGAAATCTATCACTGTCCTCAAGTAGTGCTCGGGCCACCATTCATCGGTGAGGGCCAAGAGGCCATTAAACAGGATTAAGGCTGCCACTAACCAATGCAGTAAGCGAGCAATAAAAGTGTAAGGTTCTGTAACTTGATTCATCGATCAACCAATTTATTTAAAAACAACAGCTTATATAGAGTTTTATTACGCTAAAGGGTTCCCTTGCGAGGGAACCTAATGGCATTAATCTCTTCTAATGAGCAGATTAATTGTATAAGCCACCCATGAATCAACTCGATATTGCCTTTCATCGCTATTCGCCAAGAGTCTTGCCACGCCCAACATCTCTAGTGAGTTATTTTCTTACTTTTGGAGTGACTGTCCTCTGGCTCGGGTTATTAAGTCGTGCTTTTGCTTTTCATAGCTTACTCGCCTGGTCCGCAGGGATAGTCTACGTGGGTTATGACACCTTTTTAATTGTGTTTATCACCTTAACGAGTTTTCCTTTATTTTTTAAAAACAAAAAAGTCACTGAACTTAACTCCACTCAAAACGTATCTCTGGGCATTATCGTGCCTGCCTTTAACGAGGCGCCGGTGTTGGTGAGAACACTGAAATCCTTAATTAACCAAAGTATTCCTGCCCAAAAAATTATTCTAGCAGATGATGGCTCCAGTGATCACAGCTCAAGGGTCCTAAAAGCTTTTTTACAGCTTGAGATTCCACAGTTAGGTCAAATCAGTGCGCCCTCACCCCTGTTTCCCAACATTTACTGGTTACGCTTGCCCCATGCAGGAAAAGCCAACACCTTGAATCAGACGCTACCTCATCTCTATACGGATCTCATCATGACCGTTGATGCGGATACCAGACTCGACACAGAAGCCATTAAAGAAACAAAAATATACTTTCAGCATCATGCCAAGGTGGTAGCTGCCACGGGGATTCTGACACCTCAGTGTTATCCCAGCAAAAAAGGTAAGGTGTTGGAGTTTTTTCAGCGCTATGAATATATTCGCAACTTTATTTCTCGCTACAGCTGGATGCGGGTTGACAGCCTTCTCTTAATATCTGGAGCGCTTGCGGTATTCAAACGAGAGGCTTTAGTGAGTGTGGGTGGCTTTGACCCTGAATGTTTAGTGGAAGACTATGAAGTAATTCACCGCCTTCACCGCTACAGTATTGAGCATCAACTGCCTTGGCAAACGGCGGTGATGGGACGAGTTCACGCATTGACGAGCTCCCCTTCCAGCCTTCGCTCCTTTTTAAAACAACGCCGTCGCTGGTTTGCGGGGTTTCTGCAAACTCAGCATTGGAACCGTGACATGATAGGTAACCCCAAATTTAAACTGTTGGGGCTAATCATGATGCCCATTAAAACCTTTGATACTCACCAACCCGTCTATGGATTGTCTGCCTTTGCCCTATTAGTGTGGTATTTACTTTCCCATCAGTTGACTCTCGTTGTGGGCATTTTATCCATCATGCTCACTAAAGCGCTCTTTGACAGTATTTACCATCTCTGGTCCGTTCTTTTATACCGCCGCTGGACTGGCCTCCGGCATACCTCAGCCTTCGCCTTTGCGCTCATGTCCTCTTTTCTTGAACCCTTTAGCTTTCAGTTGTTGCGCCACCTTGGCTCGAGCTTAGGCTGGGTTCATTTTATGACCGGGCAACGCCAGTGGGGTAAAGAGCTGCGTCGACAAAGTTAAAGTACTCTACGCTATTTCATCCATCACATAGGTGGGTAAGGCCAAGCCTTCCTTAACCCAATCACTAAAGAGCTTTTCCTCTGGGATTCTATTAAACAAGCTTTGATGAATCCCTCTGCGCAGTAAAATACTGTCTATGCCCATATTGGATGCCCCGAGTACGTCATGATGAATGGAGTCTCCCACCATCACTATTCTGCTAGGGTCCTTTAATTGATAGTGTGACAGCGTATATTCATAAACCAAGGAATCTGGTTTTCCAATATAACTCACTACCCCACCCTGCTCTTCATAAGTCTTTGCATAAAAACCAGTACTGGGCAGAATGCCCTGCGGGGTAAAGCGGTTGATATCTGGGTTAATACATAAGAGAGGAATATTTTGCTGTTGCATTAAAGCAAGTAAATCAAGATAGCGTTGATGGGTAATCCCTTCAGCTATACCAGCCAATACCACGCTGGTGTTCTCTTTAGATTTACTTAAATGTTGATAGATAGCCTCCACTTCACCAGCGGAGGAGTCGAGCCAGAGTAAAGACTGATTGATAAATCGAGTGACTTTTTTATGCTCTGAGTCGAACGCCCAGCGCGCCACGTCGCCACTCGTTACCAAGTTAGTGGTGAGTGAAGAAGAGAGTCCCATGTCCCTTAATCGATCTTGATTAATGCTGGATGACTTGCCCGAGTTACTCAATACAATAATAGTTTTACCTAACGTCGATAAGGTGGACAGTAGGCTATTAACCTTTGGATAGAGTTGTAAGCCGTTGTGTAAAACACCCCACTGATCAAATAAAAACACATCATAACGGTCAGTTAATTCAAGTATTGAGTCAATCGCTTGAATAGCACTTTGTGGCTCTTTGGTTTTTAATAGGCTCATGACTCTCTCCTGTGCGTCTCATTCTTGGTAAAGGGAATCCAAGAGGCGTATTTATACTGATAAAAAGACTCACCCTGCCAGCTCAACAGATGAATCCATCCCCCATCAATCAGTGAGCGCAATAAAGCATGTTTTTGAATCAGATGTGCAATATTGTTTTGTGGCGCATCAATGATGACTGTCAGGCGCTGCGCCTCATGTAACCATGTCTGTCCATCATGTAAGGATTGTTTGGCAAGACCAATCCTTAAATCACCACTGTTTCCTTCAAACACACCCACATCACCACCCACCACGTTATGCAGTAATTTATTACCGCTTCCAAATAAGGTGGGTAACGTTCGTGAGGTGAAGTAACTCATGTTGATCCAATGGGCCACAATCATCGGCGCCAAAAGAATTTGCTCCAGTTGTGAGAGATCGGTGTCTTGCTTCGCCTCATACTCATGAAGAAAGACACGAGCTTGAAGATCACAGCCTCTGGTTCGTGCGCGTGGCGCAACGATCATTGCAGCATTATTGATTAACCCCCATTCTGGCCGTACCTGGGCCCAGTTATGGGTTTTCTCTCTGTGTGTTTGAGAGGCATCTATCCCCTGCCCTCCATTAAGCAATTGGGCGGCTTGATCAAACACCTGTTGCAGTCGTTTGCCTGCCTCATCCTCTTCCCCTGAGAGAAGCTCAATAACTTGCGCCGTAGTGTTGTGATGTGCCGCTATAAAGCGTGTATCCTGAGGAATCACAAAACCCTGTTGAATGAGTTTTTGGCGGTACGCTGGGGTGTTCAGCATTTCAGCGACCAGCTTGGCATTTAGCGCACCTGACTGTCCACCACAGGCGCCACAATCTAAAGCATGCAAATAAGGATTATTTACACTTTGTGCACCGTGACCCACAATCACCACTTGTTGTGCATTAATAACTTTTAGTCCTGTTGCAACTAAAAAGTTTTTGAGCGCAGTGAGTTGACTCTCCTCATCCGCCACCAGCTGTTTCAGAAGAGATTCTTTAGCTATTTCTTTATAGCTAAAGGGGATCTTAGCGGTTGGGTGCTTAAAGAGATTGGCTAATAAACTCACAGCGTAGCCTAAGCCCACTCCCTCAACCCATAACAAAGAGGTGAAAGGATGGGATTTGATTTGCTCTTGATATACCTTGATTGCGGTATTAATGCGCTCCCGCATTCTCTTTAGCCATGCTCGAGAAGAGACAGCTTTATTCTGCCTAATGGTGGCTATGGGTTGCAATAAACCATGACAGTAGTTGATACCCTCAATGTCGCCTATGGCATGGTATGTCACAGGTAAACCAAAGAAACCTGCAAAACCGATGGTGTGTATACCAGGGTCCATTTCCTCCAAGGCCCGTCGCATAGGCTCTGATCGAACATCAATACAGAAAATGAGTTGAGTATGAGGTCCAGACTCTTGCTCTGTAGAATGGTAGCTCTGGCTTAGGGTACGGATTAACGACTGTTGGTAGGCATACTCCTTAAAATACAATTGACTGTAATGAAAATCCAAATATCGTTGTGTTGTGGGATTATCAACACTCTGCCACTGTAACTGCCATTGATACCAAACGGATTGTGGGTGACGCTCACCATCATCCACCAAATAATCCCAAACTAAGGTAATGGCCAATAAATCCAGCAATAATTGATGGCTGGACTCTCCTTTATATTGATCCTGGTAAGCACACCAAGAGGCCCAACCAGGAAAGGTAAAGAGGTTTAACTGAAACCAGTTTTGCCATTGCTTGGGGCTTAATTCAAGCGCTTTAACCACAACAAGAATGACCTCATTCACCTCTTCAGGAAGCGCCTTAAGGCGCTCAGTGATTTGTTGATGTAGTGCATGAAACTCAAGATTCCATCTCTGATCAAGATGATTACGCCAAAAAGTAAATAAACTCTTAGAAGAGTTATCATGCCACTGACTTTGCTGTTTATCAGCAAAGGCCGCTGTGGTCTGTGAGATATGAAGGCGGATCGCCTCATGTAAATGATGCTGCTGATATTTTCGCTCATCCATTAAATGGTAAAGCGTTTTTTTAATGGATACCGAGGATGGACTCGGCTCAGCCACGAATTGCGCCTCTTTGTTATAGAGTCGATGGTAATGAACCCGCGCTGTCTCTAACAGAGCGGAGTCAATGGGCTGACTGATTAAGGGATGTTCACCTGTTAATAAATGGCCCGTGGTCCCATACAATTCTTCAGTCCATGCTTTAAAGGATTGATGGGTTTTATGCCAAAAAGGATTAACTGCAATTTGCTGAGTTAAAGACCATTGAGGGGCGATACAAGATAGCGACTCTTTAATGCTAATACTCAGCGTCTCTTCAGTTAACTTCAGTGACTCACTATGGGGCTTCATGTAAAAGTTTTCCTAAAAAGGTCGAGAGTTGATGGTTGTATTGCTGAATAAAGCGACTGAGGGGACGCTGAATACTGTAGGTCCACAGAGCATCTAAATAAAAGCCTTCGTAGGCTAAGCTGTTGAGGGTGGAAGAGCGGGCTAAATATTGCTTACTTAATATCAGCCAATGAACAATATAGGTGAGCAACAGGGCCAACAGTAGGTAATCGAGTAAATTAGTTGGATTAACTTGATGGGTAAAAAGAGGATGCAGCAGGCTGTGTAACAGCATAAATATCAAAATAAACAAGCCTTGCATAACAACTCTCACACCAACACTCAACACCTGGTCTTTTTGCATTAACCACAGCGCTGGGGCGATTAGGAGCGACAAGAAAACCATCTGATCGATTGGTAAGGAATAAAAGCCAAAGTGGGTATTTAAAAGCTGATTAAAAAGAACAAACAGTGCGAATGAAATAAATAGTGAGATTAAAGGGGAATAGAAGGAAGAGGAGACATACCCCATTATGCCTTTTATCTGTTTTTTAAGAGGCTGTTCATTGACACGGTTACCAGAGAGTAAAAAGGCCTGTGCCTTATACAGAGAGTGACCAACAAGATGAATAAAAGCCATCTCATACCATCCTTGAGCACATTCAAATAACAGAAAACTCATCTGCGCTGTGGTGGACCAGGCGAGGCGAACCTTAATAGAGACACGGGTTAACATGACAATACTGGAGAGCAGTAAGCTCATGAATGCCACTAGGGCTACAAAGTCTCTTAGGTAAGGGCTATGTTCCCACCACGGAGATAACCTCAGCCAAACCATGCCAGACAAATTAACGATCCCTGCATGCATTAAAGCTGAAACAGGAGTGGGCACCTCCATCACTTGAATCAACCAACCATGAAAAGGCATCAGGGCTGTTTTAATTAAAAAGGCCAGTACAATGAAGAGTAAAGCCACTGACGAATAAGTATCAGTAACTGTAGACAAATACCCTGAAATTTGCGGAATTGAGAGAGTACTAAAGTGAACAGCCAGCATGATAAAACCTACACCCATTAGGCTATTGGCGATCAGTTCATTGAAAAAGTGTTTATGGGCGATAGCATGGGTGTGAGGTCGTTCAGGGTAAAACAGCAACAGCTTATTCACCAGTAAACCAATGACACACCAGGATAAATACAGCGTTATCAGCGATTGGCTTAACAATAAAATGACCACCGAGGCGAGTACGCTTAAGATTAAGCGCAGAAAATAAGTGCGGTTCTTCTCTCCCGCTAAATAATCCCAGGCGAAAGTGAAGACCACCAGGGTTAAAAACTCCACCAGTGTGATTAAGGCAAAAGAGAGAATCAGGGAAGCCTCTTGATGAACAACTGCCTTAAACAAAAAGAGCGTATCAAGCAGTAATGCCATTAACAACGGCCACAGTGCACGCTTAACCATTGCCTCCTCACGGCTATAGGACAATATCAGTGCCAAGGCATGTAAACACAGTAACGCTATTAACTCCATGGTGAAGTCTCCTCATCAGTTGAGGCAGTTTGACACGCACTGATTAATATGTAAAATAGATAAAATATATTATTTTATTCGTTTTTATAGAACAAATGAAAATCAACCAACTCAACTATCATCATCTGTATTACTTCTGGCAGGTTGCCAAAACAGGTCATCTCACCAAGTGCGCAGAAAAGCTCCACATCGCCCAATCTGCCCTCTCCGCCCAGATCAAACAACTGGAGGAGGAAATTGGTCAACCGTTATTTTTACGTAACAATCGCAAACTCAGCTTAACCGACACAGGCTATCAAGTACTGCGCTACGCTGAAGCGATCTTTAATTTAGGTAATCAATTACTCAATGATTTAAATCAAGGGATTGGAAGTGGCAATAAAATCATTCGAATCGGTGCAGTAGCGAACCTGTCACGTAACTTCCAAGAGAATTTTATTCGCCCTATTTTTAAAGAGTCTGATATTCGTCTGGTCTTAGAATCAGCAAGCTTAAATGAACTTCTAGAGCGCCTTAAACTGCATCACCTTGACCTTATTCTCTCCAATAAAGCTGTCGCCACAGACCATGAAGATCACTGGCGCTGCCGTTTAATTGCCAAACAAAGTGTTAGCTTAATTGGTCCACCAAGAGGCAAACGCAAACCTTTTAACTTTCCTGAAGATTGCCAATCGCTACACTTACTGTTACCAGGCATTAGCAGTGACATACGAAGTCAGTTTGATGTTCTGTGCGAATCCTTAGGTTTTAGGCCAGAGCGCTACAGCGAGGTGGATGACATGGCCATGCTACGTTTATTGGCCAGGGATAAAGTGGGAGTTGCAGTGGTACCCGAGGTAGTGGTTCAAGATGAGTTACAACAAAAAACCTTAGAAAAATACTGCACATTACCTCATGTTTCAGAGAACTTTTACGCCATTAGTTTAAATAAAGCCTTTCCTTCAGACATGTTTAACCGGTTACTCTCAACGGAGTAACGGCTAGGATTTATTGGAAAAATACTTCCCTAAATAATAATGAATATCATGAAGGTGTAATTTAAATTGCGTACAGCCAGAACAAAAAAACAAATGCAAACGTAAGCTAACTCTTTCCTTGAAGGTCAAGGCCCTATCCTGTGACTCGGACAAGAGTGCTGTGCTCTCTCGACAATTCATCATATCAAAGCCCTCCTTGTTTAAACCAGTTGTTCTCTAAACACTCTCGGAGCCTTAACCGGGCTCGATACAGTAGTACATTAATATTGGTCATCGTTAATCCCATACTGGCTTCGATGTCTTTTACCTCTAAGCCCAAATACTCTCTCATCATAAAAAGTTGCGCTTGTTTTTTAGGGAGGTTCTCTAAACAAAGATCCAAGACCAGCCAAAACTCTTTGTCCATAGCAGTTTGTTCAGGGTTGCCCCATGGCATGGGTTTTTCATCAACCTGCCAATGACCCTGTTGATCAAATAGCTCATCCAAATTGGCGTTGTCGTCCTCACTAAACGCGCTAATAGCAATACTTTTTGAGCGCTGACGAATTAGATCAATAATCTTGTTTTTAAGAATGGCAAAGATCCAAGTCTTAAATGCCGACTCTCCTTGAAATTGCGCTTTGTTTTTTAAGGCGCCTAGCATCGCCTCTTGAACCACATCCTCAGCGGCATGCTTGTCGCCAAGCTGCAATTGAGCGAACTTAATCATGGTTTGCCGAATGGGCTCAATTAAGTGCGGTTGGTCAAAAAAAGCGTCCTCAGTGATCGTCATAGATAGGTTGACCTAATACGTAAAACCTCATTGTATCTAAAAAAAGTTAACCTCTTTGAGGAATCATAAAGGGTCGATAACCCATTATCTCAATTCGCCTATCCGTCAAAATTTTTCTGTTTGGGGAATGACTTAAAATCTCATCAATACGTTGATCACGCTCTTCAAGTATCTCAGGTAAACTCGTTTTAACGGCCATCGCCAATACGAGGTTTAACCAGTTAGCAACCAGCGCATCAGGCAAAAAGTCCGATGACTGAGTGTCATGTGCACTCATCCGCCATTTTTTAGCCATATCGAGCGTTGTTTTAGCCTCCTGCCAAAAATCACCCACCACCCACTGATTCACCAAAAACCAACCCAAGGGCTCACCTTCAAGAGACAAATCAAGGGCCACCAAATGGGTGGTAATGGCGTGATCCAAAGCCAGGCTTTTGGGTTGCCAGCGATAAAAAAAATGAATATGTAAAGAGTCACGACGAGCGCTATCGTGGCGATGCATAAAGCATTGACTGCCAGTAGCCCTATCAAGGAAATCAGTATCAGGGTAATGAACACCCTCACTTCTGGCATCAGGCACTGCTGAGGATGCTTGAGACGCACCCATTAATGCTTGAACAATACCACCAAAACGGTGTTTAACTTGCAGGTTTACTTCAGTAAAATCCTGATACAGCCTTTCAATAGCGCTCATCATGCCTCACCATTACATTTTTTTAGCGCCACATTGAGGAGCTGATTTCGCCCCACACTTAGAGCTGGTTTTTGCAGCACATTTTTTCATGGCAGGGTGATCTTTCATGTTTTTACCAGCACATTTACTGACTTTAGCACTGCATTTTTTGTCAGTAGAAGGCGCGCATCCTGCGTAGGCACTGTTGACTGCAGCAAGTAATGAGGCTGTTGCTAAGGCGGAAATTAACTTTTTGTTTTTCATCTTTGATTCCTTTTTTTAGTGATTTTAAGAAAATTGTCTTATTGACTCTCTTTAGTCGCAAGGAACCCTAAAATATTACAACCTTATTTTTGCTTTGTATGGTTGAGCCACTTCACATTTATCTTATTAATTTGCCAATAGTAAACACACAATAACAAGCCCATTAAACCCACCACCAATTGAGAGAGTGAGGACAATCGAGAAAACAAAAAGAGCTGAGACAAATCAGGAACACAGATCAATAGTAGGACTATAGCAAGGGTGGAAAGTACCACTGACCACAACAATTGGCTCTTTGAAAAGTGCAAGCATCGCTCTTTTTCTGTAGCCAATAAATAAGCAAGATTACTAAGTACCAATAGAAAAAAGGTTACGGTACGCGCTTCACGGTCAGTGATACCGTACTCTAACAAAGCGACAAATAACAAAAATATAATCAGTGTTATAACCATCCCCGAAATCACACTCGTGAACAGGTGATGCTTTGACAGCAGTTTTTCTGTGGCAGGCCTTGGTGGTTGAATCATGATTTTCTCGCCTTCCGTATGTGCCTCAAAAACCATAGAACTCAAAGGACCAATCAGTAACTCAAGAAATGCAATATGCATGGGCATCAAGATACTCGGTAGCTTAAAAAATACTGGAAGAACAGATAAGCCAATCACTGGGATATGTACAGAAAGTATATAAAGAAGTGCTTGACGCAGATTAAAAAATATTTCTCGCCCCTGCTTGATGGCAGAGACAATGGCGTTAAAGTCATCTTCCAGCAACACCAGAGAAGCGGATTCGCGAGCAACATCTGTGCCCCTTTTGCCCATGGCAATGCCAATATGGGCCGATTTTAATGCAGGCGCGTCATTCACCCCATCACCGGTCATGGCCACCACCTCACCTTGCGCTTTTAAAGCGTCAACAATTTTTAATTTTTGTTGAGGAGAAACACGGGCAAATATATTTATTGATCTCACCCGCTCTGTGAAAGTAGCTGTGCTCAGTTGCTCTAACTCTTTGCCAGTTAGCGTCGTGGTAGGGTGAATCCCTGCCTGATGGGCAAGTGTTGCTGCAGTGTGTGGGTGATCCCCCGTGATCATCACCACCCGAATACCTGCTCTATGGCATTGAGTAATCGCCTGACTTACTCCTTCTCTTAATGGATCTTCAAATCCCACCAAACCCAGCCAAGTAAAATCAAAATCATGCTGATGATGGGGAATCTGTTGGTCTATTTTTTGCTCTGCTTTAGCCACCCCCAGAACTCGCCAACCCAATTCAGCCATGGCAGATACAGCATGCATAATGGATTGCGCATCCTGTTGGTTCAGGTGACACAAATCAATAATGGCTTCCGGTGCTCCCTTAGCCGCAACCGTGTGATTACCCTTTACTGACAAGTCCCAAAGACGTGTCATGGCCAATAAATCTGGTGTAAGGGAATATTCGTGGAGCAGTAATCCATCAGTATGAATATGTTCGGTTTCCCCAAGATGCTGACTCATAAATTGTTGAAAGGAGAGCTCCATAGGTTCTCGTGAATGGACATCGCTGGCGAGCACTGCGTACTCTAACAGCGCATGGTAAGTTTCAGGCAGTGTTTCTGTAGTGTGTTGTTGCACATGATAGAGTTCAGTACCCACACAAAGACCGGATAAAACCATTTGATTTTTGGTTAATGTCCCCGTTTTATCCACACATAACACCGTGGTCTCGCCAAGGGTTTCGATGGTGTTTAACCGTCTTGTTAATACCCGCTCTTTGGCAATACGTCTTGCTCCCAGTGTTAAAAAAATAATTAATATCACAGGAAACTCCTGTGGAAGAATAGCCATGGCTAGGGTAATCCCCGCTAATAGTCCCTTTAACCAGCCACCGATAATAATCCAATAAGATAAGGTCAATAACATACACAACACTCCCGCCATGAGCGCTAAGCGTTGTGTCATTTGGCTCACTTCCTTTTGGATGGGGGATGGCTCTTCTTTGATTTCACTTAAGGAATGACTAATACGACCAAGCTCTGTATGAAGACCAATATGCGTCACAGTGATTAAGGCTTTTCCTTTAACAACCAGCGTCCCTGCATAAACGATTTGTTCTTTAAACTTACTTACAGGTGTCGATTCACCAGTTAACATGGATTCGTCTACGAACAGGTCATGGGCTTCTATAATTTGACCATCAGCAGGAATTCTATCTCCCTCAGAGAGAACCACCACATCATCAACTACCACTTCACGCCCAGCAATACGTTGAGCGTTGCCCTCACGTATAACAAGAGCTCTTGGACTCGCTAAATCTCTTAAGGCAAGTAAAGCTTTCTCTGTTCGCCTCTCTTGGATAATGGTCACGCCAACGATAATCACCACAAAACCCATTAAAGCGGTGGCTTCTTGTTTATCTCCTAAGACAAAATAAATCAATCCAGCGCCAAGCAATAACAAGAACATGGGATCTTTTAAAATATCTTTAGCAATAACAAGAAAATGTCGCTCTTCGCTGAAATTGAGCTCATTGGCACCCTCACTGCGTTGACGTGTGAGTACCTCATCAAGGGTGAGTCCCTGCAGATTATGAAAGGTCATGATGATTTATCATAAACCTAAAATGGATTTGGTGAGGTAGAGAGCTTTACCTATCTTACCAAGCGTGAGGGCATAGCTTAGGCGTTCGTGAGCCGGATGAGTTACCACTCACCATACTGGCGCCGAAAATCATGGCCGATATCCTGGTTGACATCCTCCCCGCCCTGAATGACAAGATTTTTCGTGTAAATTGACCTTGTCGCTGTTGTTATCCTTTTCGGAAAAGAACATGGACTTGTGTTCCGCCACCTGCCTCGCCAGCTATAGAACTGAGCTCAAACCATGATTCAAGCATGTTCGCTAACCTCGCTTACCGCACGTGCCATCCAACTGGGCATAACGGCTCGTACAGAGCGCATAGCAGCCCACTCCGCTGGTGACAGTTTGGCGTAAAGAAACTTGAGTGCTGAAGATGCTTGCTCAGGCCCCAGCCAGGAAATGGCACGGATCGCCATGCCGGCCGGACGCGCTCCCAGAACGAGTTGCCATCGATTGCCATGCTTGAGTTCAACGGTTCGATTACCGAGCTGCAATTTGCGTGAGCGCCCCGAAGTCAGGAATATCTCGCGTGTGGGCACCTGAGTGGTCAACCCGAGCGCATTGGCTTCGGCGGCTCCGTTGGCAACGATCACCTCACCGCAGGCCGACTCAATCGCCTTGACCACTGCTACGGTTGAGGGGGAGCGTGCACCAAAGCGGCTGACTACAGGTGAAGCGTAAGCGCCGCGTACAACGCGTATCAACTTGCCTTCGCGGGCCAAGCGGGTGAGAGTCTGATCCACCGCTGCTCTAGAGGCTAAATGCAGGAACTCTTTGGCCGACAGCAAGCCGCCCTCAGGCAGAGCTTGCGCAGTAGATAAGATAGTTTCAGCAAGATAGCTCATTGTCAGAAGTTTATATTTAATTCTGACAAAATACAAACGATAAAGGTGCTCATATACTTTGACTGAAGTTGCATATAACAAGATAGTGGTATGCCGTGTTACATGTAACTTAATTAATTGGAGGTTCTCATGGGAACCACAAACCTTAATTCACGAGTTCAAAAGCACCGCAACTCATTGCGCTCCGCAGGACTTCGGCCGGTACAAATCTGGGTACCAAATACCCGCAGACCAGGTTTTACAGAGGAATGTCGCCGACAAACCTGTCTTATAGCCGAATCAGATATGGCTGATACAGATCTTCAGGAATTCATAGATAAAGCCAAAACAGACGTAAATGGCTGGGCAGAATGATACAAGGTAATCTTGTCACTACCGCTGTACTAGTTGATTTCGGCAAGCCGCGTCCAGCGCTGGTGATTTAAGCCAACCAATCCAGCGAGCACGTAATAGTAACGATTCTACCTATAACTAATAGGCTTATAGCCGCGCCATTACTGAGTATCACTGTTCAGCCGAGCGCAGAAAACGGTTTACAGAAACTCTCTCAGGTGATGGCGGACAAAGTCATGACGATAAACGCGATAAACTAGGACCAGTATTCGGTCACATCGATTCGGATATACTGATTGAGATTGAACGTTGTTTAGCTGTATTCTTGGGTACAGCCACTAAGAGTACTAACGCACTGCGGTTGGAATGGAATATTTAATAGAGTTTAATGAATACCCATCCCCCGTTAATTGGGTACAGCCTACAGCCATTGGGTACAGCCGAATAACTGACAACATAGATGGGGTGGCTGATGGGACTCGAACCCACGACAACCGGAATCACAATCCGGGACTCTACCAACTGAGCTACAGCCACCAGAGAAACATTGGCGTGCCCGACAGGAATCGAACCTGTAACCCCCAGCTTAGAAGGCTGGTGCTCTATCCGATTGAGCTACGGGCACCCATCAGGCTTACAAAAAAGAAATTGGTCGGGGTGGAGAGATTCGAACTCCCGACATCCTGGTCCCAAACCAGGCGCGCTACCAGGCTACGCTACACCCCGAATTAACTATTATCGTCTGTCACGCAATAAAAATCAATCTTTACGACTATTTTTTTATATGATCGAGCCACAAAACCTCCATATATATGGCGTTTCAAGCTATGCGGTCTTTTTTACTGAATCACATCCGCCCCTGCGGGAGGAGTGAAATGAAAATGTCCTGCTTTAAAATGCGGGGATTTATCAAGAGTCCCAAAATGAATGATCACGGTGTGTTTAAAACTGTCCACCAACTCCATCACGACCAATGAATGGTCATCAAACCCCATTTTTATTGACTGAAAACCCGCCTCTTGTGTTTTAGGTAAGGCGCTTACCCACTCAAGCCCCTGATCCACGGGCGCCTCAGTTAAGTTAAATCCTTTTTCTAAAGTATTGTCACCTGCTAACAAGGCAGCAGGGGTTGACCCTAAACTGCCACCCAATGGTTTTTTGGTGACCTGCTCAAGATCAGGATCCCATATCCATAGGTGTTGACCATCGCCAATAATACTTTGCTTGTAGGGTTGTACATAGTCCCAGCGAAATAAGCCCGGGCGAGAGAACTCAAAAACACCCGTGGATGCTTTTCCGATAACTTGTCCCTTTTCATTAATACTGGTTTGCGTAAAGCTTGCTCGCCCCTCTTTGGTGTGAACAATAAAATCATTCAACCGCGACAAACCAGATGCATAGACACTTGATGCTAAACCAAGGCCGAGTAAGGCCATTAAAATCACTCTTTTTTTCATTACTGCTCTCTTCCTGGGACCAATACTTCACGATTACCGTTGGTGGCCATGGTGGACACCAACCCTGCTTTTTCCATTTCTTCAATGAGCCTTGCGGCGCGGTTGTACCCAATCCGTAAGTGTCTTTGTACTAAGGATATTGAAGCCCGTCTTGTTTCTAACACAATGGCCACCGCTTGATCATACAAAGGATCCTTTTCTGCTGAACTCTCGCCAAATAGACCAACAGCACTGCCCTCTGCATCACTTAAATTGGCTTCACCATTTAAGAGTCCCTCAATGTAATCAGGCTCACCTTGTTTTTTAAGGAAGTCCACAACCCGATGCACTTCATGATCTGCCACATAAGCACCATGAACCCGCTGCGGGTAACCCGCTCCCGTGGGTAAATACAACATATCCCCTTGGCCGAGCAGAGACTCTGCACCCATTTGATCTAAAATCGTGCGCGAATCAACACGGCTTGATACTTGAAAGGAAACCCTGGTGGGAATGTTGGCTTTAATTAAACCAGTAATCACATCAACAGATGGACGCTGGGTAGCCACCACCAAGTGAATACCTGCTGCCCGTGCTTTTTGTGCAATACGCGCAATTAACTCTTCCACTTTTTTTCCCACCACCATCATCAGATCGGCTAACTCATCAATCACCACCACAATATTAGGCAGCGCTGTTAAGGGCTCAGGTTCATCCGGGGTTAAGGAAAAGGGGTGGCCAATGGATTCACCGGCTTTTTCAGCTTCTTCAATTTTGGTGTTATATCCCGCAAGATTTCTCACGCCCAAAGCCGACATCAGTTTATAACGCTTATCCATTTCAGCCACACACCACTGCAGCGCATGGGCAGCCTCTTTCATGTCCACCACCACAGGAGCCAGTAAATGGGGAATACCATCATAAACGGAGAGCTCCAGCATTTTAGGATCCACTAAAATCAAACGGACCTGCTGGGGGGTGGCTTTGTACAAGAGACTTAAAATCATGGCATTGATAGCCACGGATTTTCCAGAACCTGTGGTTCCTGCCACCAACAAGTGTGGCATCCTAGCCAAATCGACGACCACCGGGTTCCCTGCAATATCTTTCCCCATGGCTAAAGCCAGTGGTGAGGGTAAATCACCATAGGCTTGTGACCCCACAATTTCTGAGAGCCTGACCGTTTCTCGTTTAGGATTAGGAATCTCAAGGCCCATACAGCTTTTGCCTGGAATCGTCTCAACCACCCGAATATTGCCCACCGATAAGGCCCGGCCTAAATCTTTAATCAAGTTCACAATCTGAGACCCCTTTACCCCCACGGCAGGCTCGATTTCATAGCGCGTAATAACGGGTCCAGGGTAAGCGGCCAAAACCCTAACTTCCACATTAAAGTCAGCCAACTTACGCTCTATCAAGCGAGAGGTGAATTCAAGGGTCTCTTGAGAAATCATCTCCCCTGAGGTTTCTGCCATATCCAATAAAGATAAGGGAGGCAAATCAGAGTCAGGCATATCCTGAAAAAGCGATACTTGTTTTTCCTTGACCGCCCGAGTGGATTGAGGAATCTGGATAACAGGAGGAGCAATAATTAATGGCTCCTGTTCTTTTAATTGACGACGCGCTTCCACCACAGTGGCTTCTCTTGCCACCTCAGCTTTTCGGCCCACACGCCGATCCTGCCATGCTCTTAAGGCCTGAATTGCGCCCAGTACTGATTCTTCAATTTTAGTACCAAGCCATTCCGACAAACGAATCCATGACATGCCCGTCGTTAATGACAAGCCCACAGCAAAGAGAAGAAGTAACAGCATTAGCGCCCCACTGATGCCTAGGGCAGTTGACAGCATGTCGGCAATTTCACAGCCAATGATGCCGCCTGCCCCACTGCAGGAACCAGCGCCAGTGGGATTAAGAGGAAGACTAAAGGACATACCAGCAAAACGCATGGCTTCGATGGCGGAGGAGGCAAAGAGAACAAAAACAAAGCCAATCATACTGGCCCAAAACCAATGCTTGTGCTCGTAGTTGTCTTTAATACCTAACTGCACTTCCCGTGCTTCCATCATAAAATGATACGCACGCCTTGCCATCAACAGTAACCCAAAAACAAACCAAGATGCGGAAAAGCCATAGAGATAAAGCAACAAATCAGACAAATAGGCGCCCACTCTCCCCCCTGCGTTAGCAATCTCTTGTCCAGAGGCCAATACTGACCAGCCTGGATCACTGCGGTGATAGGTAATTAAAATGAGTGCAAGGTAGAGAGCGCAGACAACAATCAAGCCCCATAATGCTTCACGAATGAGTTTCATGAGCTTTGCCGGCAAGGCATTAGATTCAACAGGAATAGGCTTTGTTTTTGCCATTTTATTCAGTTAGTTATATTAATAGAGACATTATATATTGGGTTACCAATGTTATAATCTTTCTTTTTGTATGCAGAGGATATCATGAGTCAGCCGCAACACCATTCTCTTATCATCCTAGGTTCTGGTCCAGCAGGATATACCGCTGCTGTGTACGCCGCACGGGCTAACTTAAACCCAGTGTTAATTACTGGTTTAAACCAGGGTGGGCAATTGATGACCACCACTGAAGTGGATAACTGGCCAGCTGATGCTAACGGTGTCATGGGTCCTGAATTAATGCAGCGCTTTCAAGCGCATGCCGAGCGTTTTAAAACAGAAATTATTTATGACCACATTAATCAAGCGGAGCTATTACAAAAGCCCTTCAAGTTAACCGGAGACAATGGCCAGTACACCTGTGACGCTTTAATTATCGCAACCGGTGCCTCTGCCCTGTATCTTGGGCTTGATTCAGAAAGCACCTTCATGGGTAAAGGGGTATCAGGCTGCGCCACCTGTGATGGTTTTTTCTACCGTAACGAAGAGGTGGCGGTGGTGGGTGGAGGAAACACGGCTGTTGAAGAGGCGCTCTATCTCTCTAATATCGCAAGCCGAGTTACACTCATTCATCGGCGAGACAAATTGCGTGCTGAACCCATTATGATCGATCAATTGATGGATAAAGTGAAGGAAGGGAAGGTTAATATTCTGTGGAACCATCAGGTGGAAGAAGTATTGGGTGATGCAGAAGGAGTTACCGGTGTTCGTGTTAAACACACCCAAAACGAGACTTCCCAAGACATCGTTTTGCGCGGTGTGTTTATTGCCATTGGCCATCGTCCGAACACTGAGTTATTTGTTAACCAACTGGAGATGGAGAACGGCTACATCGTGACCCAGGCAGGACGCAATGGTGGCGCAACCCACACCAGTATTCCTGGGGTATTTGCTGCAGGGGACGTGCAAGACCATGTTTACCGACAAGCCATTACAAGTGCTGCGACAGGCTGTATGGCAGCTTTAGATGCGCAGCGTTATCTTGAAAGCCTCCATGTGGGTTCATGAGGTCCACACTCGTTCTTCTAGTGTTAGCAGTGGCGATTTGGGGAGCCGGACTTAACTCCCGCTCCCTCATGCGTCCTGATGAGGGGCGTTATGCAGAGATCGCGCGCGAAATGGCGATCAGCACTGACTGGGTAAGTCCGCGGCTTAACAACATTCTTTATTTCGAAAAACCACCCCTACAATATTGGGCCAGCGCCACTTCAATCAAATTCTTTGGCGTGACAAATGGCAGTGCAAGACTGTGGACTGCTCTCTGTGGATTTTTAGGTATCTTGGTTGTGGCTTTTACTGCCTTAAGGTTATGGGGCAAAACGGCGGCGCTCAGCAGCGCAGCGGTGCTCATCAGTTCTCTTTATTATGTTGCCCTGGGTCACATTAATACCCTTGATATGGGTGTCACCTTTTTTATAACGCTGGCGCTGTGCAGCTTTATCTTAAGTCTTCACGAAAACCAAAGACGCTATATGTGGCTAGCTTGGCTTGCTGGCGCTTTGGCTTTTTTATCTAAGGGTTTAATTGGTCTCGTTTTACCGGGACTAGGGCTCCTGTTGACCTCACTCATTACCTGGCGTTTTGAAGTATGGAAAAAACTCCAGTTGGTGGTTGGTGTCATCCTGTTTGCAGCGGTGAGTGTTCCATGGTTATGGGCTATACAAAAAGCTCACCCTAATTTCTTACACTTCTTTTTTGTGCATGAACATTTTCAGCGCTTCACCACCACTGTGCATCGGCGTGTTGAGCCCTTTTGGTATTTCATTCCTCTTCTGTTAGTGGGCTTTCTGCCCTGGACCCTATCCATGTTTCACGCTCTTAAGGAGGCCTTAACGGCGCCTTTCAAACAGTCGTTTTCGATTGAGCGTTTTCTGGGGATTTATAGTATTGCGGTAATGGTGTTTTTTAGTCTCTCCGATTCCAAGCTACCCTCTTATATCCTCCCACTTTTTCCGGCGCTTGCCTTAATAACAGGACGCTATATAGCCAGCATCAACGCTCTTCCTGCGGGCGTTCCCATCACTGGGCTCCTGTGGGGTGGTTTTTTATTGTTTGCAGGCAGCGTTTTACATTACCCAGGGTGGGGAGAATCTATCGGTATTCGCCCAGACCTTGATCCTGATATGGTGATTCCTTATCAGCAATTTGGTATTTTTCTGATACTTTCAGGTGGCCTGTGGGTGCTTTATTTTGCTCTCCACGGCAGGTTAACACGGCTTAATACGCGCTTAATAGCTGTCGCTTTTTGTGGTTTAATAAGCACACAACTACTGCTTGTTGGCAGTGAAGCGCTCTCGCCCATCGGTTCAATGGAAATGATTGCCCTCGCCTACAAAGCGCCCTTACGTGCAGCGAGCCATGTTTACAGCGTGGGTACCTATGATCAAACGCTGAATTATTATTTACAACGGACAGTGACATTGGTGGATTTTACTGATGAATTGGCCATGGGGCTTGAACTTGAACCCAATCGATCCATTCTCAGTATCAGCGCCTTTAAAAAAGTTTGGGATGAGGATACCAAAGCCATGGCTGTGATGGAGCCTCATACCTATGATGAGTTGCTGGCTCAGGGTTTTACTATGCACCTTATCTATAAAGACTATCGGCATGTTATAGTGGCGCGCATATGAATACCATTTCTTTTTTACTTATCTTAACGGGGGTATTACTTAATGCCACCGCTCAGCTTTTACTCAAGGCAGGGACAAATGCCATTGGTCACTTTGACTTTAATCTTAATAACATTTGGCCTATTGGTTGGCGCTTAGCAACCGAAATCCATATTTTAGGAGGCTTAAGCTGTTATGTAGTGAGTGTGGTGGTATGGATTTTAGCGCTCTCACGGGTACCCGTGTCCATCGCCTACCCCATGCTCTCCATAGGTTATGTGGTCAATGCACTGATCGCAGCGCTATGGCTGGGGGAAAGTTTATCCTTAACACGCAGTGTAGGAATTGTCGTTATTATTCTCGGAGTATTTTTAATTGCCCGCAGCTAATCGCCCTTTTATCCCTTTTGCTCGTCCCACTATTGATGAGGACATGGTCTCTGCGGTAGCAGATACGCTACGCTCGCTGTGGATTACCACAGGTCCCCAGGTACAGGCCTTTGAAAAAGCCCTGTCGGTGATGCATAACGATCGACCAACACGGGTATTTACTTCAGCCACAGCGGCCTTGGAGGTGGCACTGTTAACCATCGGCGTGGGGCCAGGGGATGAAGTGATTATGCCGGCCCAAACTTTTTTCTCCTGCGCCAATGCCATCATGCAAACAGGTGCAACACCCGTATTTGTTGATGTGGATCCCCTGACGCGTAATATGGATTTACAGCAAGCAAAAGCGGCCATAACCAAGCGCACAAAAGTGCTGATGCCCACCCATTTTGCTGGACACCCCATGGACATGGATGCGCTCTATCAATTGGCCCATGAAAACAATCTTCGGGTGATTGAAGATGCGGCTCTCGCCATTGGCAGCCGCTGGCAAAATCAATTGATTGGCAGTTTTGGGGATATTGTCAGTTTTAGTTTTCACCCTAATAAAAACATCACCACCGTTGAGGGTGGAGCGTTAACGTTTGCCTCAGAGGACGAAGCCAAAGTAAGCGAAGCTTTTCGCTTTCATGGCATTAAGCGTTTAGCTGATGGGACTCGTGATGTCACGGTACTGGGAGGAAAATTTAATTTGTCTGACGTCAATGCCCGTTTAGGCTTATTGCAACTTGCCCGTCTTGATGAATTTATCGAAAAACGTCACCTCTTGGTCGAGCGCTATTTTGATCGCCTTCAAGGCAGCTCTCTTACGCTTCCCTTTAGAGGCGATAAGGGACACAGTTGGAACTTCTTCGCTCCCCTACTTCCTTTAGATCAGTTAAGCATTGACAGAAAAGCTTTAATGGATGAATTACAACGCCATGGTATTGGCACTGGTATCTCCTATGAGGCCGTTCATCTCACTTCACTTTATCGTCAACGGGGTTTTCGTGAAGGGGACTTTCCTCATGCAGAAGCTATTGGGCGCAGCACGCTCACTCTGCCACTCTTCCCAACCCTAAGCCTTGATGAAGTGGATTATGTCTGTGATACATTATTACAACTCCTTCATCACTATAAAAAATAACACCATGAACAGCATACAACTATCAGTGGTTATCCCTGTCTACAATGAGGAAGAGGGTTTACAAGCACTCTTTGACCGTCTCTATCCGGCCTTAGATCAATTACAGCGTTCCTATGAAATCATTTTTATCAATGATGGCAGTCGTGATCGCTCACCGGCATTATTGCGTCAACAATTTGAGCTACGTCCCGATGTCACCAGAGTGATTTTACTCAATGGCAACTATGGTCAGCACATGGCGATCATGGCAGGGTTTGAATATTGCCGTGGCAAAACAGTGATTACGCTCGATGCCGATCTACAAAACCCTCCTGAGGAAATTGGTAAACTGCTAGCCGCCGTTGATCAAGGTCATGATTATGTCGGTACAATCCGTGCCGTCAGACAGGACAGCACGTGGCGCCGGGTTGCCTCACGCCTCATGAATCGCCTGCGTGAAAAAATGACCCGTATTCATATGACTGATCAAGGGTGCATGATGCGCGCCTATGATAAAAAAATTATCGCGGCCATTTCATCTTGCAAAGAGATTAATACCTTTATTCCGGCTCTGGCTTACACCTTTGCCTCTAACCCTACGGAAGTCACAGTCGCCCATGAAGAGCGCGCGGCGGGTGAATCCAAATATTCTTTATACAGTTTAATCCGCTTAAACTTTGACCTCATTACTGGTTTTTCTGTGGTGCCCTTACAGTGGTTTTCTCTAATGGGCATGGTGTTATCGCTGCTCTCAGGTTTGTTTGTTATCTATCTTTTAATACGTCGATTGGTGATTGGACCCGAGGCTGAAGGAGTCTTTACCCTTTTTGCAATTACCTTTTTCCTGATAGGTATCCTCTTATTCGGTATTGGTTTATTGGGTGAATATATTGGCCGTATTTATCAGCAAGTGCGGGATCGCCCACGTTTCTTAATTCAAGCTATACTGGAAACACAAGAGTCACATCATTCATCCTAATTAGGACCTCTGCCATGGTTAAAGCCGTTGTTTTTGCCTATCACACTATCGGGGTTAACGCGCTTAAAGTTCTGTTAAACCATAAGGTAAAAGTCTCACTGGTGCTCACCCACGAGGACAATCCCGATGAGCTGATCTGGTTTGAGAGTGTCAAAAAATTAGCCAAGAAAGAAGGCCTAAAGGTCATCACCCCTGAGAACCCCAATCAATCACAGATCATTAAAAAAATAAAACGGGCTAAACCTGACTTTATTTTTTCTTTTTATTATCGCCACATGTTAAGTGAAGAGATTTTAAAATTGGCTAAGCGTGGCGCTTATAACCTTCACGGCTCCTTATTACCTAAATATCGCGGTCGCGTGCCGATTAATTGGGCCATTATTCACGGAGAAAAGGAAACTGGGGCAAGCTTACATGTGATGACTAAAAAACCTGATCAAGGGGATATTGTCGCGCAAAAGAAAGTACCCATTGAGATTGATGACACTGCCAAGGAGGTCTTTGATAAGGTGAGTGATGCCGCCATCCGCGCCTTGGATGAAGTGCTACCTGCCTTACTCAAAGGAAAAGCCCGCCATCAAAAACAAAACCTGAAAAAAGGCAGTTACTTTGGCGGCCGTAAAGCAGAGGATGGACGAATTAACTGGGCACAAAGTAGCCTTGCCATACACAATCTCGTTCGTGCAGTAGCCCCACCCTACCCAGGGGCATTTACTTTTATCCAAGGTCAAAAACTCTCGATTCTTCGCACTTCCTTAACCCACACCAACGATGCGATTGCGAAAACCGTGGGAGGAGATGGAAAGAATCTGTATCTCTTAGCCTTAGAACTTGATGGACAGCCCCTTGACGCTGAGGAATTTAAAAAACGTTTCCCCCAAGGCGTTCGTCCGGATTTGTAATCATTCTAAACCAGCAATAATTCGTGAAGCTTTAATAAAGCCCCTTAAAACCGGTATAATAGTCTTTTTTAATTTTCGGTTAATGTGATGAAAAAGATATTAATTCTTGGGGTAAACGGGTTTATTGGTCACCATTTGAGTCAACGCATCCTCAACACCACTGATTGGGAAGTGTTTGGCATGGACATGCAAAGTGATCGTGTTAATGATTTAATTGATCACCCCCGTTTTCACTTCTTTGAAGGCGACATCACGATTAACAAAGAGTGGATTGAATATCACATCAAAAAGTGTGATGTGGTCTTGCCACTTGTTGCGATTGCCACACCGGCCACCTACGTACAGCAACCCTTACGCGTATTTGAACTCGACTTTGAAGCGAATTTACCGATCGTTAGGAGTTGCGTTAAATACAAAAAACGTATTCTCTTCCCTTCCACTTCCGAAGTATATGGCATGTGTAAGGACAGTGAATTTGATCCAGACAATTCCGACCTCGTGTTAGGTCCCATTGAAAAGCAGCGCTGGATCTATTCATGCAGCAAGCAGCTCATGGATCGTGTGATCTGGGCCTATGGCTCACAGGAAGGGTTAGACTTTACGCTGTTCAGACCCTTTAACTGGATTGGCGCTGGTTTGGACAGTATCCATACAGCCAAAGAAGGCAGCTCACGCGTGATTACCCAGTTCTTTGGTCACATTGTTCGTGGCGAAAACATTAAACTCGTTGATGGTGGAACTCAAAAAAGGGCTTTCACCTATATTGATGATGGTGTGTCTGCCCTCATGAAAATGATTGAAAACAAAAACGGGGTCGCCAGCGGTAAAATCTATAACGTGGGTAACCCAGTTAACAACTATTCTGTCAAAGAACTGGCACAAATGATGTTAACTCTGGCTATGGAATACCCAGAATATCGCGAGAGCGCAAAACAGGTTCAGTTAATTGAGACCACCTCTGAGGCCTATTATGGTCGTGGTTACCAGGATGTACAAAACCGTGTCCCTAAAATCACCAATACCTGTAATGAGCTTGAATGGAAACCTGCAGTGTCCATGAAAGATGCTTTGAAGTTCATTTTTGATTCTTACCGTGGTCAAGTGGCTGCTGCTAAAGGATTGGTTGACTAGTTATGTCTCAAGAGCTCACTCCCGCAAAAGCCGTTGTTGGCATTGTGATGGGTAGTCACTCAGACTGGTCCACCATGGAACACGCTGCCTTGATTTTAAAAGAATTCAATGTGCCTTTTGAAACCAAAGTGGTCTCTGCCCATAGAACACCTGACATGATGTTTGATTACGCGCATAGCGCCCGGGAGCGAGGTCTTGTGTGCATCATAGCAGGTGCCGGTGGCGCTGCACATTTACCAGGCATGTTGGCCTCAAAAACCACTGTACCTGTTTTAGGTGTTCCTGTACCCAGTAAATATCTCGCAGGCCAAGACTCACTCTTATCCATTGTGCAAATGCCCAAGGGCATTCCTGTGGCAACTTTTGCCATTGGTGAAGCGGGTGCTGCTAACGCAGGTTTATTTGCAGTGAGTATTCTGGCGCAAAGCTCCCCTCAACTTGCTCAACAATTAGATCAATATCGTCATCAACTTGAAGAATTGGTCAAGGCCATGACGCTACCCCCACAATAATCATGAGTAATACATTAGGTTTGTTAGGCGGCGGACAGCTTGGCAGAATGTTTTGTGCCGTGGCAAGGCGCATGGGTTATGAAGTGATTGTGGTGGATCCTGACCCAGAAGCCCCCGCACAGCATTTTGCCAATGAACATCTGTGTCTTCCCTATGATGATCCGCGTGTAGTGGAAACGCTACTACTGCGTTGCGATGCAGTGACCACTGAATTTGAAAATGTTCCAGCTTCACTACTAAGTCAGTTGGAAGAAAAAGTGGTTGTCAGTCCTCCCTCAGCCGCTGTCGCCATTGCCCAAAATCGTATTTTTGAAAAACAGTTCTTCAAGCGATCTGGTTTTCCTGTGGCACACTTTGTGGTGTTAGACAGTGCCCATGAGGTGACAGCAAAATTAGCTGATATTCGTTACCCTGCCATTATCAAAACAGCTCGTTTTGGCTACGATGGTAAAGGTCAAGTGCGTGTGGCTAACCAAGAAGAGCTGTTAGCCACACTCAACACCCAAGGCGATCTGTTCCCTGTTGTTGTTGAGGAGCAAATTCCCTTACGTCTTGAAATTTCTGTTGTGTTAGGAAGAAACCGTCAAGGTCAGATCCATGTTTGGCCAATAGCGGAAAACAAGCACCGTCATGGTATTTTGGACATGACCATTGCACCAGCTAGAATCCGCGATGAGTTGGCCCAGCGTGCCAAAAAAATTGCCTGCGATATTGCAGACAAACTTAATTATGTGGGTGTGTTGGCTGTTGAGTTTTTTGTAACCGGCATTGATACGCTACTGGTAAATGAAATGGCGCCTCGTCCACACAATAGCGGACACTTCACCATTAACGCTTGCGTCACGGATCAATTCGAACAGCAACTAAGAATCCTATGTAATTTACCCATGGGTTCCTGTGATGCCTTAAGTCCTGCTGTTATGTTGAATATTCTTGGGGATATTTGGGAGCAAGGCACTCCACAATGGGAAAAAGTACTGGAAGAACCCACAGCAAGCCTTCATCTCTATGGTAAGAAAGAGCCCAGAAAGGGAAGAAAGATGGGCCACATTACCGTATTGGGACCCAGTGCCAATGATGCTCTTAAAAAAGCCGAAGACATTAAACACATTCTCAATATTCCCAGCTAACTCACTCTTTAGTTTTTGAATCTGCACTTTAAATTAAAGTAGTCTCAATATTTATTTCTGTTTTTTGACATTAAATCTCAGAAAAGTCATCTAACTGTAATAAATTCTATAGATAATGCATATTTTTTGTGGAAGAAAAATATGTCCTTTGATCACCTTCTCGATTTAGCCAATGATTCCGGTGGTACGTTGTATCTCATGGTAATTTTATTCACCTTGGCTTTAACCATTATCATTGAGAGAACACGATACCTATCAAACATGATTGAAGCAGGTGACAAATTACTCAAACTGGTTAAAACCAAAAATAATCTCAATCAACAAGTCTTTACTCAATTTGTAGAAAAACACCCTAAATTGCCTCACTTAAATTTAGTACATGCTGTGAATGAGCTCTCCCCTAATCTTAAGCAAGACCGTGAGTCATTGGACAGTGTCTTGGAAGAAGCGCTCATGCATGAAGTCCCTCATTTGGATCGGTCTTTATGGATGCTGGACACGGTGATTACCTTAGCACCGTTACTGGGACTCTTTGGTACTATCCTAGGTATGTTCAACGCCTTTAGTGTTCTTGGTCAAGGGCAAAGTGGCGCATTACAAATCACCTCCGGTATTGCCGAGGCACTCCTTGCCACAGCCTCAGGACTGGTGGTAGCAATGATTGGTTTGATCTTTTTTAACGGTTTAAATACCCGTGTTCGGCTGGTCATTCACCAGTTGGAAACTTTAAAAATAATCATTCTTAATCAAGGTGACACCAGTATTCAACATAATTTAAAAGCGCTATAGGAATCTTAAACATGCGTTATTTAACTGAAAAAAAAGCACGAATTGAAATTATTCCCATGATCGATATTATGCTTTTTTTATTGGTATTTTTTGCCATGTTGATGCTTAAAATGATTCCAACAACTGGGCAAGTAACCAAATTACCGACAAGCAGCACCGCTGAGGCGCTACCCACACCAAAATTATTGGTGGAACTGAAACAAGATGGTTCTATTTGGGTTGAACAGCAGCAAATCGCTTTGCCACAACTTACTGAAAAACTAAAACAGATGGGTGAGAAAACTGCAGTTACCATTTCTGGAGACAAGGAAGCTGATCTACAGGTGGTCATGAAGGTGCTCGATGCTATTAAACTCTCTGGCGTAACACAGGTGGCCATTGCTGCCAAAACACAAAACTAATTATGCAACGTTCAGTTAGCCATTACTCTCGATTTAGTCAGCCCTTTACACTTGCAATATTACTGGAACTGGCCTTATTTACTGCATTACTGACTTACTACTTCTTTTTTAGTAAACCAGTTATCCATGTTGAAAATCAAACAGTCACGCTAACGCTGCAGCAGGTGAATACACCAACGCCTCCCAAACCCACCCCCCCTAAACCCGTGCGCAAAGTCATTACGCCCCCTATACATCAAATCAAACTACCACAACCTGTTACCCCACCTGTACCTATAAAATCTGTGGCAGATGCCTTTTCTCAACACGTGAGCCCACCTCCTCCACCTGATAACCAACAAATAAGTCAATCGCTTAAAGATAAGTTATTGGCAGAATACATAGAAAAGCTACGCCAAGCAGTTCAAGCTGCTCTTATCTACCCCATCGCTGCTAAACAAATGGGCATTTCCGGAAAAGTGCGTGTTCAGTTTTCGCTTGATAAATTACAGCATGCTAGGAATTCAGCCGTATTAGATTCAAGCGGTACCAGCATGTTTGATCGTTATGCTATCAAAGCAGTGAACGACGCAATCTATCCCTCACCTCCTAAAGAAATTAACTCAAATAACAACTATCAAATTTGGGTAGAGTTTAAAAACTAAAATTATATTTAAAATTAAAACTATTATTTAATAAAAACTACATTAATCTTAAATTAAACTTAAATAATTTTTATTTATGCTTAGTTTTTTAAACTAAGGAATATAAATATAAATGAAACAGTTTGTTTTTAAGAAAAAACTCCTATAAGTTCTTATCCTATCTGCACTTAATAGCATTGCTTTTGCTGCAGATACCGTTGAATTAGGTACGGTTGGTTCAGAAAGTGGTGCGCAATCTAATGATAAATCGACCGTATCCTACGAGTCTCCTACACAGGCTTCCCTAGAGGCTACACAACCTCAATCGTCTATTAACGAACACTATATAAAAGAAAATGCTGCTCCTGGCGCAAACTACACGGACATTATTTCTATAGCGCCAAGTGTTATGAGTGTTGATCCTAATGGTGCAGGTGGCCAAGAAACCCAGAATATTAGTATCCGTGGCTTTCAGGATGGTCAGTTTAATGTGACTTTTGATGGGATACCGATTGGTGACACTAACGATTTTACTCACCATTCCACATCTTTTTTCATGAACCAAGATATTAAGGGTTTAGTTGTAGATCGCGGTCCGGGAGATGCATCTAACATCGGGTATGCCACATTCGGTGGTACTGTTGCAGTGTCTACCGTTGATCCCAGTCAGAATGCAGGCGTTACCCCATTTGGATCCTTTGGTACGTGGAATACGAAATTAGCTGGTGTTCAGTTTGACACAGGTAATTTACAAAAATACGGTGATGCTAAAGCTTACTTTAGCTACAAAAACTTTTCTACAGATGGTTTTTTAACTAACAGCGGACAAAACCGTCAAAATCTTTTTGTAAAATTTGATAAACCTTTATCAGATTACACAACAGTCACATTTGTTGCCACCACCAATAAAGTACATCAAAACGTATCTTATGGTGCAACCTTGGGTGCTATAGCTCAGAATGGGTTAAATTATGGCCTAAGTAACGATCCTAATACTCAAAACTTTTACGGATATAACATTGATAATATTCAAACCGATATTGAATACTTAGGAATAAAGAGCAGAATCGGTGAATGGAATATTGATAACAAAACCTACACTTACGCCTATTATCACCAAGGTTTAAATGGTGGGCCTGGAGGAGGTGCTTACTCTGAATATCCTTATTATAGTCTTAATGGTGGCGCAACATTAAATAATGGCACTCAATTACCTAATGATATTACAGGAAACCTTTTGAACAACAATTACCGTTCTTGGGGTGATATTTTACGTTTAAGTAAAAATTATAAAACAGGTGAGCTTGATACTGGAATTTGGATTGACAGGCAAAGCAACGATAAAACATTAACTGAAGTTGACTGGTCTCAAAATGGTGCATTTAATTATAATTTCAACTCATACTCAAATGCCTCTTTAAATTATGCTGATACACTTGGTAATGAAACCATTACGACCATACAACCTTATCTTCAATACAAATATAATGTAAACTCTAATTGGCAAGTTACGCCTGGTGTCAAATATTCTTCATTTAACAGAGACACTAATTTCCCTGTTTTGAACGGAAATTATCCAGGTAATATTTCTAACGCAACTTATACTAGGTTTCTCAAAAATCTTTCAACGCGTTACTTAATTAATCAAAATTGGTCTGTATATGGCGATTACTCAGAAGGGTTTTTAGCACCTAAGTTACAACTGTTACAAACTTCACCTCCTACTAATCCTGGCACAATCAACCCTGAAAGAACTGAGAACTATCAGGTTGGAACCACATGGAAAGATAGAAACAATATGCTGGGCTTTGATGTGTACAAAATCCTTACCTATGACACATCTATTGCTCAAACGCAGGGTGGGCAAACTGTCTATCAACCAGTAGGGG
>JAGXAW010000043.1 GCA_018971415.1 Betaproteobacteria bacterium | reverse complement strand
TGGAATTTCTTTTTGGGTACTTTTTTGTTGATATTGCTGTCTTATTTTTTGACATAAGGTGGAAGTGATAGGACAAGAGTCGGTCAGTAAATGACGTTGTGCATCAAGCGGTAAGCTTTTAAAAATCAGTAATACCGCTACACTTTTTAATCGACCGCTTTCAAAGAGTGATCTGTAGGGATTGGTGTTAGCCAGAAGATGACCTTTAACCCAATCATGACGTTTACCCAGTACTTGGGCAAGCTGTTGAGTACTGATACCCTCTTGAACGAGTTTCACAATAACGTCTATCGATTCAAGAGCAGTTAATGCTTCTCTAAATATATTTTCAGAATATTGGATTAGCCGAGTTAGACTGGGTGAATCGTACTTTTGATGAATAACAACAGGAACTCTATCAAGTCCTGCTTGTTTGGCGGCAATCAGTCTTCTCTCACCGCAAAGCAAGGTAAAATGCTGAAGACTGTCCTGTTGAACGAGGAGAGGCTGCAGTAACCCTACTTGTTTTATATTGTGAGCCAACTCCTTTAGGGCTTCCGTTTCAAATGTTTTTCTTGGCTGTTCAGGATCTCTGTAAATCCACACAATAGGTATTTCTTGGTGTAAAGGCAGTGTGCTCATCGGTATTCCTTTTTATAAAGAATTGATAGGTATTTTAAGAAACATAAAATACCTATGATAGTGATGAGTCTCCTAAAAAAAGACGATAAGTGTCCTAAAATTGGTAGGACATTAATCCTTAACGCGGCAGCAATGAGAGCTACTTAAGGATATATTGCGTGCACTAATAAGAGGGATATTTAAAAGCCTTGCCCAAGCGTATCGAGATTGTGTTTGAATATCAGGAATTAAGGAAGAGGTGGCCCACCATTCATTGCTCAAGGCAATGATTAGTGTTGGTCGGGTAATAAAAAAGGACAGCCAAGGCCAGACTAATAATTGATCGTAACAGATAATAGCGTTGATTCTCATATGATCAAGAATGAATGATGTTGGCCACCATGATGCCTGATAACTTCTTTTTTTAAATGGGTTCCACATGGAAACAGGAACAGGAAAGACACTGCTAAATACGGGTTCTGTTAGTGCCTGACCGTGATCAATGAGCACAATGGCATCCACGGGTTGGTGGTTTTGCCAGGTTGTCGTTCCCATCAAAAGGCTGAGTTGATTGGACAGGTTTTTTTCAGTCCATAGACGAGTACCGTAAAACCAATTGGGTAGAATGCTTTCGGGTAAGACCAACCTATTTTTATCAGAGGGAGTAGACGCAATAATGTGTTGAAGAGACTCCTCTAAAGAAATAAGAGAGTCATTAGGTGATAAGCTTGTGTTAACGCCAAGCCAGTTATTGGGTGTTGTAGGCGGCCTATAGGTTAAATTCAATGCCATGGCGATAAATACCAAAATCACCATACCAGATAAATGTTTCTTATCGCAGCAGTAAAGTAAGATTAGTCCAAGAATGAGTCCCCAATAACTCGTCCCAGGAAACCAATATCCTAGAGAAGAGAGAGGGGACAACCAGCCGATCAACCCCATGGGCGGAAGGGCTTCGATAAGTAAAATACCCAATAAATGAGGGAATTGAGAGTAGCCACACCAAGGCAGTGCCAATAGACAGGCACAGGTACTCCAAATGAGAACTGCTATGGCAGAAAAAGTATGAATATGAAAATATTGCTGATAAGCATCAATCAGCCCTAAGGAGCCGATGGCAAAGTAGATCCAAGCCAATAAAAAGCGTCTTACTTTATCTCTTTCTTGTTTAAGGATAATAATGATTAACGGAGAGATAATTATGCCAATTCCATGGACTAGCCATAATCCTCCGGTCAACAGGCTTAATAGGCATAAAAAAGAAAACCGATGGTTAAGTAGGAAGGATAGTGTTAACCTCCTAATCCACATAATAGCCCACCCCATCACCTGCAGGGTAGCAGATATGGCGATGCTGATGTTCAAGTAGCCGGCTCTTAGAACTAAATTGACATGACAATAAGGCTTTTTTGGCTTGTGGATTGATTTTCCCCCATTGCTCTAGCAGGGAGGGTTGATTCACATGAGTGGGTTTTTCAAGAGAAGAGGCAATATATTCAGATGAAATAAATATTGAAAGTAATACTACTACACCGAGAACAATGCAGCCTATGATGAATTGAGATAATTGAATCGATTGTGCTCTAGAGGATGAGTTAAGTTTCTCAGCTGTAGATGAGTGTGATTGGATTAGCTGGATCATTTGTCTTAGCTGCCTTTCTTCAAAAGCGGCTAAATGTTGTTTTAGCTGGTCGATGATCTCAAGGGGGTTGTTTTTAATGGGCGCCGTGTAATGATAAAAAAAGGCGATAACCCCCCAAAAGGGATCATCATCATACAGTCTTAATGTATTACGTAAATGGATCTGATCTTGAGTCTCCTTCTCATTTAAGGGGCGACCTAGAAAGGCTTGCCATACTTCTTCTCTAATGCTCATACAATGGATAGGGATTCAATGGGTATCAAACGTTGACGGGTTTCATAGCGGAAAGTCTTTAGAGCCAGTTGATAGCCAAAGCTTAGTCCCTCGCCATTAAATCCATATTCAAGCCACTGATTGATAGGCATACCCGTGAATGTTCGACTCAGCACTCTATTTAGTGCGGGCAGTGTTGTTTCAATCCATGCGTCTTCTTTAACAGAATGTTCTCTTAAGAGTGAACAATGCCAACTATAAAATTCAGATGAACGACTGTGATGAAGATTAAGTATTGCGATCCCGTGTTGATAAATTTTTGGCAGTAACCTTTGTCGTAATTGCAATTGATCAATGTTAGCTGGGCTGTTATTCATTATCCAAAGAGGCAGTGTATGAATACGACTCATTAACGCACCAATTTCATGAGGGTCAGTGTTTTGTAGCAGAGACAAGAAATGATTTGGGCAATTTACTATGGCTCTGGCTTGTTGATCGTTCTTTAAAAACCGATTAACTTTTCTTTCAATAAATTGCCATCCTTCGATCAGAGATAAATCGACTAAGTAGCAGGGAATGAGTTTGCCATTATTCATACGAATGGGATAAGTGGAAAAGTCCTTATGGCTGAGGTCTGCATCAAAGAGAACCAAGGGATACTCCTCATTGCTAAGGCCTGACTCTTGATGATTAAGATAGAAATCCACCAACAGATGACACAATAAGGTTTTTCCTGTTCCTCCTTTGCCTGAGTCAACGAAGAATGTTTTAATCATGGTGATGCCGCATTAAAAAATCTCGATGTTGCTCAATATAGTGTGATCGGGTAGGGTTCAGGCTGTTATATTCAGGCAATGACACCCCGCTTGGCTGTAAGGGGTGGATTGGTAAATCCTTTCTTTTTAAAATTGGACGGATAGCGATGTAATTGTCATAGCGCGCTAATCCAGATACCCGTAAATGCCAATGATAGATTAATGGCGTACTTAATCCTTCATAAACCATTTTAATCATCGTAATTCGATGTTTTGGTTCTATATATCGTAAGTTTCGCCATAACTCTTGAGAAAACAAATCTTGAGGTAAATCAACGGGAAATGACAGTTGAGGCTGAGGATTATATTGTTTATTGGCTTTATTCATGGTTATAGAGGGGAAGTATTAGGGTTTGATTAACGAGGACGTTAAATTCAGTGCCGGCTCGAATAACGATAGTGGGGGAAATATTAAGATTCTTTTGCAGTAATTGGCTTCCAACCATATTCATTTCGTTAGCAGCGCTGCCTGCGGCGAGTTGTCCGGTACTAGGCGCTGTTAAAATAGAGCTGTTTTGTGGTTGAGACAATTGAGCCCCAACACCAAGAAGAGAGATCAACACAGCGCTACCCATAATGCGACCAGTATGGTTATCTGTCAGGTCTGCTAATCCCGCTTTACCTGTTTCATCGACACCCATAACCCCGTTTAAATTAAACGTGGATCCATTAGGAAAAAGGAGACTATTCCAAACAATAAATACTCTGTTTTGGCCAAAGGCAAGATGATTGTCATAGCGGCCAATCAGCTTAGTACCCTGGGGAATCAATAAATCATCAGGATGAAGACTGTCAAAGAGGTTTTGACTAATTTGTGCCGTAATAATGCCTGGTAAATCAGAGTTAATGGCGGTTATTAAAATGGCATTTAATACACTGCCCGCCATAATTTCATGGTCACCCAAGGCTGGGATGACTCTATTGGGTGACACAACACCATCATTGTGTCCTTGGTTCTGCGCAATAAACTGTTCCTCTTCGGTTGCCTTAATGTTGCTTTGTATACTAGGTACTTTTGTAGGAATCAAATGAGAGGATTGGTTATTTATTGGCTCAAGAGGTTGATTGCCATTGGTAAGAGGAGCACTCAGTGCTCTCTCAAAGCGGGTAATCTGGTTTTCTTGTTGTTGGTAAAAGTGATTATTGAGCCATGTTTGATGTTCAACATTGCCCTGTTGTTTTTCCTGAAGTGCTTCTCTTTTAGATAGAGTGTCATGATGAGGTGGTTCTATACTGTCTGTACTAAAAGGCGGCTTGTCCGTCAAAACGGGTGGTGGTGAAGGGGGAGTGGCTTGACCGATGAGCGAGGGATTAATGGCTCCAATGTCATCAAGGCTTAATTGACGAGATTGTCCCGCAGTAAAAATACCATACACCAGTAAGATTATGAACAGACTGAATACGAAAGCAATAATCCATTTGGTTCTGGGTAAGAGTCGTTTGCCTTTATCTTGAGCCACAGGAATGACTCTTTCTAAGGGATCTCCGTTTCCTTTAATAAATGAAAGTAACCGCTTTATCATGATAATTAGCCTAATTTAGCCAACTACCTAATAGAGAAGGTTTTCCAGCATGAATGGTAATGGTTTGTTGATTGCTACCACTTCCAATCACCAGATGGGCTTCCTTAAACAGATGGTTCACCACATAGTAGTGATGGTTTAACTCGAAATTGGTTAAGACTTCCTGACCATTTTCAACAACAAATAGGGTTGGCGCTTTTCCATCTATCCAGGCTTTGGGTAACTGTATAAAAACCTTACCCAGTGATGAAAAAACCCGCTCAGGCAGAGTGTCAGAGCCCTCACACCAATAATCAAAATTAATATCTTGAGGGTTAACGGAGGGAAGTGTTGCTACTTCCTCTTTGTGCTGTGAATCTATTTTTTCTTGTTTATCAATGACGTGCTGAATAATTTCTTCAGGATCATAAAACCCTACCATGGGCAGATAATGATTGGCGCTAGATTGTAAATTCAAATAATAAATTCTTCCCAAATTTGTAGTTATGACTAAGTTTGTATTTAGTTTCTCTTCAGTGGGTTTAATCATTACCACAGAGCGATTTCCCGCATAGCCTGTTTGTACGATCCAGCGAACAGAGTCACCTAAGGAAATGTTGCTAACTTTTTCATTCTCCATCAGGTGGATTACGCAGACATGAAGAGGGGCGCACTCAATGGTTGGGTGAGAGTGACCATAGGGATACAGAATTTCTCCTGAATCTGTGGTTAAGGAGCTTGCCTGTCCTGTTTGTTCGAAACTCAAAGATGCTTTTTCTTCGAGTTGATGGGATCTGTTCAGAGCAGTTGATGTGGGATTTTTTGAGTTTAGATTGGCTGCTAATGAGCTGGTTGGATAAGTAAAGTTTGTAAGCCCCACTGTAATAAGGCAAATAAAAGGTAATGTTTTTTTCATTGAATTCTCCTTAGTTACTGAGTATTTCTGTCCAACTAAAGTGATTGATAAAAATACCCAGTGGGTTATAGAGCATAACTTTAGGTTGATCGGTAAAAGCTTGAGATTGACCAGTAATAATGTGGGCCTTCCAATGACTCTCCTTAACGAACTGGAAGTGGTGATAATATTTTTCACTCCAAGTTACTTGCCAAGTATTTTTACTAATAGGGAGGACGCTATGAATAGACGGAGTAATGGTTACGCCTTCTTGGTTAAAAGGGCTATGGGACTTATACCATTCATCGAGTTGCTCTACGGCATTGGGACCAATTTGGGCGTAGACCCGGTCAAGCAGAGCTTTTTCAGCCGCCACTTCAGGTAATACGCTACGGGTTTGCCATATCCAGTTAGCGACCATCGCCTCCGTTACACGCTCGTTAATGCTGTGGTCAGACACAGGGTTTGCATACCCAATTGGTGATCCAAGCTTATCAAGGGCGATGACGTAGGGCTTGATATGACTTTGGCTCGCAAGCCAGATAATTCCTACTAGGCAAAAGAGACTCAATGTAATAGATAAATAGGCAAGCCTGCGCCACTGATTGGCACGGTGAATTTCATTACCATAGCGCTCATCCCATTCACGGCGTGCATTTAAATAAGGATTTGTAGAGGGTTCCACTATGATTAACCTATTTAACTCTAGATAGGTGTAATCGGTAAATACGGAAAAAAAGAAGGATTGATTAAAAAAGTATTAACACTTTAAATTCGATGACGGAAAAGCCAAGCGGCAAAGGACATGGTCGATAAAGCAATCAATGCTAAAGGCCAAAATTGGGGCAATAAATCAACGACCGAATCACCCTGTAAGAATACCCCACGTACGATAATCAAAAAATAACGCATCGGATTAATTAGTGTTAAATCTTGAACAATCTCTGGCATGTTTGCAATGGGTGTAGCAAAACCAGAGAGAATAATGGAAGGCACAAGAAATAGAAAGACACCCAGTAAACCCTGTTGCTGGGTTAATGAGATGGATGAGATCATTAAGCCTACACCTACAGCGGCCAAAAGAAATAAGAGGAGCCCAATGAAGAGAGCCATCATGCTACCCATGAAGGGTACCTTGAACCAATATATCGCAAGAAGCACAATAAGCAACCCTTCAAAACAGCCAATCATTAATCCTGGCAACGCCTTACCGATTAATATTTCAGTGGGCGTGAAAGGGGTAACAAGGAGCTGATCAAAAGTGCCTTGTTCTCGCTCACGGGCAACAGAGAGTCCCGTTACAATCAGTGTAATAACGAGTGTCAGAAGACTAACAATGCCTGGAATGATAAACCACCGAGAAAGAAGGTTTGGGTTAAACCAAGAACGAATAATGACTTCGCTTGGTGCTCTCTCCCAGTGATGGGTATATACCCAAGATTGATTAAATGCCAAGACAATATTATTAACATAATTGAGGGCAAGGGTTGCGGTGTTGGAATTTCTTCCATCAATAATAATCTGTATATTGGCTGGACGATGAGACAAGATGGATTTGGTAAAGTCGGAGGGTATACGCACAATCAATAAAGCTTTCTGCTCGTTAATGATACTAGCCACTTCTTTTTCCTGGGTGAGTGTTTGAACTAAGCTAAAATTCGGTGAGCCATCAAAGCGAGCTATCAATTGCCTTGATATAAAACCATTGTCTTCGTTAAGTAAAGCGTAAGGAATATGGTTAAGATCAAAGGTGGCAGCATACCCAAATACCAGTAATTGAATTATTGGTGGACCAATAAGTACAAAGCGACTATTTTTATCTCGTACGAGAGCTAACCACTCTTTTATAAATAATGCCCAAATACGATACAGCATCAGTCCAACCTCTTATGTGATCGTCGCCAGGTTAGACCTAGAAATATGAACGCCATCAACAGTAAGGCAAGTCCATTGATGAGTAAAATAGACCAAATATTCCCTGCTAAAAAAAGTGTTTGAAGGATTGCTACATAATATCTGGCAGCCACAAGGTGAGTAATCCCTTGAATAATACTCGGCATAGAATGAATATCAAAGACAAATCCAGATAAAATAAAGGCGGGTAGAAAGGTGACAATGATGGCAATTTGACCTGCCACAAACTGGTTTTTAGCAACGCTTGAGATTAACAGTCCCATCCCAAGAGCAACCAATAAAAATAGAGCGGAAAAAATTAATAATAGAAACAGACTCCCCACTAAGGGAACATGAAAAACCCATACCGCCATGGCCACAGAGAGTATCATTCCTCCCATACCCATAATGAAGTAAGGTATTAATTTACCCAATAGAATTTCACTGATTGTCACGGGGCTTGCCATCAAGGCTTCCATAGTCCCTCGCTCCCATTCACGGGCCACAACCAGTGCTGTCAATAAGGCGCCAATTAACGTCATGATGACTGCAATTAAGCCTGGTACTAAGTAATCTTTACTGCGTGTCGCGGGATTAAACCAAATACGCGTTTCACTCGTCACTGGAATACTGATTGCATGAGCTTGACGCTCTGCGTAGTGTATGAGCCAGTTCTGCCATACACCTTGAAGATAGCCAGAAATAAGATGGGCATTATTGGCATCAGTACCATTAATAAGAACTGCAACAGGCGCCACCTCCCCACTTAAGAGATTGGTACTAAAATTATCTCGTAGCCAGAGTATGGCATTGACGCGATGATTGATGACAGCTTGCTGTGCATCATGAATATTATCAAATGAGATAGGTGCAAAGTATTCCGATTCTTGTAAGCCAGCGACGAATTCGTTGCTGGCTTGCGTGTTTTGCTCTACCACCACAGCAACGGGGATATGATGCGCATCCAACGACACACCATAGCCAAATAGAAAGAGCAGTAATACCGGCATGATAAAAGCAATAGCAATAGCAGAGGGGTCACGGAGAATTTGTAGAAACTCTTTGTGTATCAATGCCCTTAATCGCTGTTTATTCATGGTGACTTAAAAAATCTGTTTCATGAGAGGTAATAAGAGAAATAAACGCCTCCTCCATAGTAGGCTCTGGTAAGTTTGATGTTTTTGCTAGTTGACGGATTTCCTTCGGTGTCCCTTGAGCGAGAATCTCACCAAGAGACATGAGAACCAATCGATCGCAGTACTCTGCTTCATCCATGTAATGCGTTGTGACGAGTACGGTGACTCCCGTTGATGCCAATAAATTGATTCTTTGCCAAAACTCACGTCGAGCAAGCGGATCAACCCCAGATGTGGGTTCGTCTAAAAACAGAATGGTCGGTTCATGTAAAAGAGCGCAGGAGAGTGCTAGGCGTTGTTTAATCCCCAGCGGTAACTGGTCTGTATTCACGTATTGATATTGATGCAGGTCAAATTCAGTGAGTGCCCATTGAATTCTGTCTTTTTTTGTTTGTCCCCTTAAACCATAGGCAGCTGCAAAAAAATGAAGATTCTGATCACAACTTAGATTGCCATACAAAGAGAACTTTTGTGAAACATAACCCAGTCGTGCTCGTGCCAGTGATGAGGCGTGACGCATATCAATGCCATCGATATGCAGTAGGCCTGATGAGGCGGGAAGAAGACCACAAAGCATTCTGAAGGTGGTGGTTTTTCCTGCCCCGTTGGCGCCTAATAAACCAAAAATTTCGCCTTTATTAACGGTAAAAGAGACATTTTTAACCGCTTCGAACTGCCCAAAGGACTTACTTAACTCGTGCACAGTAATGACAGATTGATGGGGAGAAGGTATGTAAGAGGTGTTAAAGGAGGAAGGGGGATGCTGAGTCACTGACCCATCAGAACCTAATAAATCAATAAAGACATCATCAAAGCGTGGTGACACGCTAAGCCAAGTTTCTCCCTTTTCTTGTTGAACAGTCCTGTTTTTATGAATTAATACTCGGATTCCCTCTGTTACCCTGCGTACATCTTGAACATTTTCTCTGTGTCGGAGTATTTCTTGGAGTTGCCTTATGGGGTGGTGATCACTTATTTGGCTAACAAGATAAGTTCTTCCTGTTAAAGCAGCCATTAACTGCTGAGGTGAATCTTGAATGAGTAGGCGACCTTCATGAAGTAAGAGGATTTGATCACAGTGTTCCGCCTCGTCAAAGTAGGCGGTACTCATCAGAGTGGTTACACCATGGTTTTTAAGGCTTTGAATAATATGCCATAGCTCTCTTCTGGCCATGGGATCCACTCCCACAGTGGGTTCATCGAGCAAGAGTAACTGAGGAATACGAAGTAGGGCGCAGGCTAACCCTAATTTTTGTTTCATCCCCCCAGAAAGAGCACCGGCACGTCGCTCTCCATAGGGTCCCAAGTTCGTCAGTTTGAGTAATTCATGTTGGCGGGAGAGACTCTCTTCTTTTGAGAGGCCTTGTAAATGGGAATATAAAGTTAAGTTCTCCTGTACGCTTAAGTCTTCATATAAACCAAAGCGTTGTGGCATATAACCTAACTGCTTAAAGACATGGCTAACGTCAGCAGTAGGGCTATTACCCAATAGATGTATGGCCCCTTCATCAGGTAAAAGTAATTGCGCAGCAAGTCGAATTAAGGTGGTTTTTCCAGAGCCATCGGGTCCTAATAGTCCGGTTACTTTTCCTTGTAGGATAGTGAAGCTCAGTTGATTGAGCGCTGTGATACTGTCTCTTCCCCGTGGAAATGTTTTACTCACTCGATCAAAGAGGAGAGGGGAATCCATCATGTTATGGTGTACAAGGCTCGTTATTGATTGATGATGGACGCTCATCTTGATGGATATGAACCGTGATTGGCATACCTAAGCGTAAACGGTGATCTGGATTACATGCATAAATACGAACACGATACACAAGCTGCGTTCGTAATTCCGGCGTTTCAATGTTTTTTGGAGTGAATTCTGCGCTGGGCGAGATATAGCCAACCCAACCTTTAAAGGGTTGATTCGGAAAAGAGTCGCTAACAATCTCAGCCTTCATTCCTAAGTGAACCCTTCCCAGAAGAGTCTCAGGAAGGTAGGCGCGTACCCATATGGGATTATCAAGCGCTAGGGTTAATACTGGAGATTGTGGCGATACCATATCGCCTGGTTCAAGAATTCTATTTTCAATGATTGCATCAGCTGGAGCGTATAAATTGGTATCAACCAGCTGCTGTTGAGCAAGCTTTAGAGCGGCTTGATAGGACTCGAGTTGATGACGAGCAATTTTAATATCTTCTTTACGTGGCCCTTCAATAGCAAGCTTTAGTGCTTGTTGAGAACGATTCAGGTTGGCTTTGGCTGTATCTAGTGCGGCGAGTGCGTTGTCCACGCTTTGCTTGGAGACGTATTGCTTCTTGGCAAGACTGGCCTGTCGTTCGTAAGTGATTTTTGCGTTGATGAGACCAGCTTGAGCTGAGGTAACCTCTGCCTTAGCCTGTTCTATTTCCTCGGGACGTGAGCCATTAACAAGCTTTGTTACTAACTGTTGTTGAGCGGCAAGTAATGCTTCATTTTGATTAATAGTTTCTTGCAATCGAGTTGGATCCAATTGAGCTAACAATTGTCCTTTTTTCACTGACTCGCCTTCTTGAACCTTGATCGCAACTATTCTCCCCGAGTCATAGAATGCACTTTGCACTTGTCGTATATCTACATTACCGTAGAGTGTGATTACAGAAGCGTTTTGTTTTGGTTTATGGAGCCAATAAATGCCCATAAGTACTGCCAATAGAGTAATGATGAGAATAACAATATTTCTTTTGGAAATCGGGAACATGATATTCCTTATCTTTTTTGATAAATGATGACATCACAGGGCATTCATCACTAGGTAAAGTTACTGATGAAGTAAGTAACCTAATTACATTATTGAACATTTCTATGAAGTCGTAAAGAAATCCGCATGTTGTATCAGTTAGGCTTAATCTAATGAATCGTTTCTGACGTCAGAAACTATTCCGTATGGTTTACTTTGATTGATACAGATCCTGAAGAACCATCGTGGGGGAAACGTCCGTTTAATTGTTCTTTAGCGAGAGTATCTAGGGAGTTAGATGGTCGAGAATCTGGGTGAGAAGTTATGGAAGAGGGATTTACTGATGCTTCATGTTTAACTTTATCCGTAAGACGAATACGGTTTGCAAGCTCCGCGCCAAGACTTTCTTTTCCAAGGCCATCAACTTTTTTTTCTTGCAGTGTGTTTTTAATTTGATGGTGACGTTGACTTGCGTTACCTGTGAGGTGGTCTTTTATCATTGAACCAACACTCGCTAAACTGTGTTTGGCCGCATAGGGATAACCCTCTTGTTTGGCAAGTTGAATACCACTGTTTACCGCTTTTGCAGCTCCAATTGTTTGATTGGCAAGCCGAGAGGCAACAGAAAATCCTGCTGCTCCCAGCCCAACGCTTGTGGCGCCTGTGAAAGAAGCGCTTGTGCCAAAGTTACCTAGGCTCAATGAAGGTTGACCATGCATCATGGTGGCAGCCAGAGAGGGGATCATGAAGCACAATGCACCGTAGACCAGAGATATGGCCGCTGCCGTAAAAAAACTCCCCGGTGGTGGAGAACCGGTTCCTGCTGAAAGCATAGCCTGTTGTAAGTCTTGGTTAATAGTTTGAGTAAGTGACGGCCCTAAGCCCACAATTAAATATAAAACAAAAAGCTTTATCCCCACGCTAACCGCATAGCCCAAATAGCGCTCGCCAAAGGATAATGTCCAGCGTGAACCTAAAAAGCCAAGCATAATCATTCCACCCCCAATTACGAGATAACTTTCAATTAAAGTGATTAATAATTGTAATGAGGCAAAAGCAAAGGCAAGAACAATGATTAAGGCAGCTAGACCAGCACTGATGGCTGAAAACAAATAACTTCCCAGAGCCTGTAAACCTAAAGACGGACTTCCTAAAGCCATAATAATTTGATTGGCAATTTGTGGGCCAAGATTAAATACCCCGCTTGGACTTAGTGTTGATACGCCAGAGATTGAGGAGCCGGCCTGTGAGAAGCTACTTAAAATGAGTGGAATCCACTGTGGCGAAAAAGTAAGTAAAGTATAAAAAAAGGAAATGGAAATGATTTTAAAGGTCACAGCTCCCAATAAATCAGATAAATCATTTTTTTTGAGTAAATAGTGCATACCAGACCAGACAAATTCGATTAACGCTAACCCTGAAAAAAGATGATTGGCATAGCTAATCGATTGATTCATCCAACCCGATGAACTGATTTGATATTGTTGAGTGATTTGATCTAGAGCGCCTGCCGCATTGGCTGAAAAAGATAATGATCCAATAATAATGATTAACAGATAAATCATTCTTCATATTTCTCATAAATAAAGATAATCACGTAAGCGAGAAAAAAACAATAATTCTTAAGGAAAACTTAAGGTTAATTTATTGTTTTATATATTCTTTTTGAGAATTTTTTGACTGGAGTATGGTTTTCTATGGATAATCACGTAGGGTTTTAAAGTGATTCTGATAAAAATTAAGCGATCACTGTAGGCTCTTGTTTATATTGAAATTTAATTGAATTGTCACATTGTGATGAGAAAATAGAATACTTTTAAATTTGTAAGATAAACTGTCTGAGCTTAAAACAAGGGGAGTAATAAATTTGGCACGTTTTATTACTGATGAAGCAGTTTTATACAAAGTAACGCGCTACCACAAACTCTTTATATATGAATATTAAAAAAAACCTTAGAAGTTTATCTTTTTATTTCACACTCTTTTTAATTAGTCAGCAAGCATTGGCGCTACAAGATGAAATACAGGTTTATGATGACACCATTAATGCTCCAGGAATATGGGGCATTGAAATGCATACCAATACGACACTAAGTGGCACGCCCATTAATCCAA
>JAGXAW010000042.1 GCA_018971415.1 Betaproteobacteria bacterium | reverse complement strand
AATACCCATTAAGGTGAATAAATAATAGGCAGCATACCCCCCCAACATGATCAAGGCACCATGGGCAAGGTTAACGATGTTCAGTACCCCCCACACCAAAGCCAGTCCCAGCGCCCTAAGGGCATATAGGCCACCTAACAGCAATCCATTAATAACAACTTGAAGTAATAAATCCATTATTGTGTACTTTAATAATTAAAACGGGAGTGCATAGATACAGGCACTCCCGTTGTTATGCATTCATCAACTTACCGTTTATCCCAAGCTGGCATGGGGTACATGGGTTTGTTGATAATCTGCTGTCCGTAAATATCGACCACCGCATTGTGTTGCACTTGAATCACTGTCTGCGGCAAGCTAATTTGACCTGTGGCATTAAAGGCAATAGGACCATAGAGTGAGGGGAAGTTAAGACGGGTAATCGCCTCACGCACCTGTTTGGGATCTAAAGTGTTAGCGCCTTCAATGGCTTTCGCAAAGGCTTCAACGTCAGCCACTGCAGAGGCAGCATGGTAATCAGGGTCATACCCGAATTTTGCCTTATAAGCTTTCGCAAAGGTTTTGGCGTCTCCAAAATAATCATCTTTATTTTTTGGGGAAGCTGTCCAAGAGGTCATACCAAAGGCATAGTTTCCATCCTCACCCAGCGCATGACGAAAATCCTCCGTCGGAACCCCAACTGTAAAGGAATACATTTTAGGGCTAAAGTTTAAGCTTTTTGCCTGACGGATAAAATTCAATACTTCAGTCTCATGACCTGCAACCAATACGGCGTCCGGGTTACTCGAGCGCAGCTTTGAAATCAATGTAGAGAAATCACTGGCATTGGTACTGTATCGCTCGTTGGCCACCAATTTCATTCCCGCCTGACTCACCCAGTTTTCCGTCCCCTTAGCAACGGATACGTCAAAGGCGTCGTCAGCAAATAAAATCGCCACAGTCTTAGGCTGAGGATTCAAGGTTTTCATCATGGCCACCGTACTTTCAAAATAGCGACTGGCCACAGGCAATGTACCAAAAATATATTTATAACCACGGTTAAAAATTTGATCAGAGGCTCCACCACCTTGAATCATGGGAACTTGGAATTTTTCTGCAACGGAGGAGTCGGCTAGAGCAAAGTTACTGGCAAAGGGCCCAAGTAAAAAATTCACTTTATCTTGATTGAGCAGCTGGACATACTGACGAACACTTAAGTTACTGTCAGATTGATTGTCTAGAATCTTGAGTGCCAATTGATAGCTTTTACCAGCCACTTTAACGCCACCTTTAGCGTTAATTTTTTCTACAGCAAAATTGTAACCGTCACGGTAGTAGCGACCTGTGTTAGCTAGCGCTCCAGTCTCTTGCACTGAGGCACCCAAAGTCACCACGTCTTGAGCCACAGCTTGACCAAAAACCAACAAGCTAGTGAGCGCTAAAATAGAGCGTTTCATTGAACTCCTCCATGATGTATTGTTGAAAAGCCCTTATTTTAACAGGTTATATTGTTACCTGTTAATTTGCTTTTAAAATATCGCCAGTACTATCTTTAACGGTCAGCATGAGAGGGATTCCCTGCGCCACACTTTTACCAACGGTACAAAACTCTTCAAATTGAGAAACCACTCTTTCAATGTGATTTAACTCTGAGGCAGGTTTTGCCAGAGTTAACACAATATTAATTTGTAAAACACGTAAACGTCCCTGATCATTGCGACCCACCTCCCCTGTAGCATGAGCTTGAATGGGAGAAGCATCTAAATGAAATTTGGTTAAGGCAAAATGAAGAGAGTCCGCCATGCAATTTGCGACCGCTGCCAATAACAATTGCCCTGGGGTTGGACCAATCCCCTCACCTAAAGGAGGATCCTCATCACCTGTGATGATGGGTTTTTTTTCACCAAAATGAATGTCAAACTGAAAATGCTGTTGTTGAACTAAAGAAACGGCCAATTTTTCACTCATGACGCACCTCTTAATTTAAGAATGATGACGAACTTCTCGTTGATGTTGTTTGATCAAATAGGCAAACACTGTACCCAATAGAGGAATGGCGAGGGCGACCACAAAAAACAAACTGTGTTCATGCCAGTAAGACAACCACTGAGCCGATAAAACAACCCCTAAGGATTGACCTAAAAAAAATAATGAAGCAAACAATGAGACAGCTGTGCCTCTAACTTGAGGCGCCATTTGCGTTGCGTTGGTTTGCATTGTATTGTGAATCATGTAGTAACCCATACCCAGTAAGTAACTGGCAGGGATGGCAACAAACCAGCCACCAATTAAAGCCAGCAGAAACCAGCCTATACCAAGTAGTCCACCCCCTAAGAGAGACAACCCCACCTCACCCAGCAGACTAACAAAATAACGAGCAAATAACGTATAGGAAAACCCACCCACACCAAAACTCATCATCACCATGCCACCTTGGGTTAAGGTGAGCCCAGTCTCGCGATGAAGGTAGGAGGGTATGAAAGCCAGAGGACCAAACACCAACACACCTTCAGTAAACACAGTAAACAGTACAACCCGTGCCCAAGGGGTAGCCAGTACCATGGCGCTTTGTTTAATGATTCCTAAGTGAGCGGCGTGTTGTTGGCGACTATGATGGGTAGTAACGTTTTTAATTGACTCCCAGTAGACACCCGCACCGATGATAAGATAGCAAAGAGCCATGAAATAAAAAGCATATTCATAGCCTAATTTATCCGTGAACAATCCGCCTATAAATTGTCCGCCTATGACACCGATCACCTGCCCCGCCAAGAAACGGGCTAGCGTGGCCTGCCGATCTTCGTAAGCGATGGTGTCACCGATCCATGCCATGGATAAAGGAATAATACCAGCAGCAGTAGCACCAGCTAAAAGACGAAATAAATACAAACCGAAGATACTTCCCGTCAGCGCCGCGCCAAGACTCCCAATGGTACTTAACAGGGTCATGATGCCAATTAAACGGTATTTACCAACACGATCACCTAAGGGACCGTATATGATCTGACAAAAACCATAGGCCACAGAAAACAAAGACACCACCAAGGACGCTTCTTTGGCTGACACTTGAAAATGGTCAACAAGACTTGGCAGCATAGGATCACAAATACGATTGGCTGCAGCGCTGGAAAAAGCAGCGATAGAGAGCCACACCACTGCCCTTGAGTGTAATTGAGTTTTATTGATGGACATCGTAATTTAGTAAGGTTCCGTATAAATTAAAATACTATACACTTTTCTTTCTAATTACTGATGGGTATTTTGCCATCGCGTAATGAGTTTAGTGAGATTGAGTCCCGTTTCCTGATGTAGAGTAATCGCTTTTGTTTTTAATTGTACCCAATTGATTTGAGAAAGACCCATGCCCTGCCCTGCAAAAGCAATGGTGTTGCCTTGATCCCCTGAGGGTAAATAACACCATTGTTCACCAAACACGTGCGTTAAATAACTTAAGCTTCGTTGAAAACGAAGACGATAATTAAATAAATTAATGGTCACAATGCCTTGAGGATTGAGGTGCTCATGACAAAGCTGATAAAAGGGTTGGCTATCAAGACGTCCGGCTTGTGCGTTGGCATCAAAACCATCTACCACGATTAAATCATATTGGTCGGTATTGCCCTTTAACCAATCAAAGGCATCTGCGCAAACCACTGTAAAACGCCCATCATTTTGTGGACATTTAAAAAACTGACGGGCACAGGAAATCACACGCTCATCTATCTCTACTGCTGTAATGCTGCTATTCACAGCATATCGATACAAAAACTTAGCGATAGAAGCACTACCAAGGCCAACTAGCAAAATGTTTTGTGGATAAACCTGATCAGCAAGGATGAGAGAGAGCATCATTTCTTTGGTGTAATCTAAAACCAACTGGTATGGCCTTGCCACCCTCATGGCACCTTGAATCCAATCGGATCCAAAATGCAAAGTTCTCACCCCCATACTCTCTCTTATATCAACGCTACTGGTCATAACAAGTGTCGCAAGTTAACTAATAAAACAGTTATTATACTGATTGGTTTTTTTTCACACGTTAATAATAAGGACGATTTCTTTTGCGCTTCATGATTATTGCCTGCGCTCTGATGTTCATGGTGACCAGAAGCGTTGAGGCGGAACTCACCAATAACCCACTGATTGGAGCAGGCATTGAAATTCAGCCTGCCTACGATGGCTCTCGCCATCAAACGAGTGAACCCGTCCCCATCATTCGTTATTTTGGTCACACTGCCTTTATTCGAGACACCCAAGGGATTCTTGAAGGTGGGCTCCGCTATAGCCTATTACCAGGTCTTTTTGTGGGTGGCCAATTGGCTTACGAGCCAGGGCGATTTACTTATCAATCCTCATTGTTAGAGCAAAATCATCTACCCGGTATTGCCAATAGTGTCTCTTGGGGTGCTCATCTAGAATGGGATACTCAACTGGGTCCCGCCCCCATTAACCTTTTACTGCGCGATCGACAACGAACCGACTCAATCAACGGTAATTTAGTAGATGTGCGCTTGAATATAGGAATTTTAGACTACCATCACCTGGGCCTTGCCCTTTTCACACAGAGTACTTGGGCTAATCGTACTTACAATACTCATTTTTATGGTTTAAGTGCAGCCCAAAGTGTACAAACAGGCTTAGCCTACTATCACCCGGGCGCTGGAGTGATATTTAACACTTATGGATTGATGGGAGGCTATGAGTTAAATAGTCACTGGGCCCTATTTGGTTCAATCGAAGATAGGCGCTACAGCGCTTTGGTTAACGAGAGCCCTTTGGTCGATGCCAGTAGCGCACGATACATTAATATGAGCCTCATCTATCAATTTGAGTAATACCGCTAGGAACAAAGCACCAATTAAACTGTCTGCACAAAGGACTAGGTTACGAGTAAACTATTCTTTTTTAAAATTTATTATTAATTTCTGAAGGACACCCCATGAGTCAAATGATCCCTGACGTGGCGCTGATTGATAACAGTGAAGAGAGAGCACCCTTAGTGCTGGTCTTAGACTGCTCTGGCAGTATGAACGATGACAACAAAATAGGCCTTTTAAATGAAGGACTTAAAACGTTAGCGCAAGAGCTTAAAGATGACCCTATCACAGCCCGTTGTGGACGTATTTTGGTGATTGCCTTTGGTGGAGACAATAATGTTGAAATCATGGGTGAATGGACCGATGCCATGGACTTTAATCCGCCCAATTTGTATGCCGGGGGACTGACTCCGATTGGTGCCGCCATGCGTCTTGCATTGGATGAAATCGAGACACAAAAAACAGAAATGCGTAATGCAGGTGTCCCCTACAAACGTCCTATTTTAATGTTGCTCTCAGATGGGGAGCCCACCGATGATTGGCAGTCCATTGCTATTTCTTGTAAGAATGCTGAAAACGCTCACAAGGTAAACATCATGTCCATCGGCATTGGGGCGAGCGCCAATAAGGATGTGTTGGGCCAATTCAGTAATAAAGGTGCCTTAAGCTTAGACGGTCTTAAATTCAAAGAACTCTTTGTCTGGTTAAGCCGAAGTATTCAAGCTGTATCTAGAGCTCAAACAGGCGCTACCGTCCAATTAAATCCCGTGGACAGTTGGGCTCAAATTTCAACTTAATCTAAAAAGAATCTGTAGTTATGAATTGGAGAGTATTTCAAGGCTCTGCCAGGGGAAGTCATCATATTGACAATGACATTCCCTGTCAGGATTATGCATACCAACAAAGTCAAGGTGATCTCCTGTGTGCCATTGTCTGTGATGGTGCTGGTTCAGCAGATTACAGTGAGCAAGGCGCAACTTTCTTTGCCCAAGGCATTATACGTCATCTTTTAGACAGTGCTCCGCAAGGTCCTTTTGACATCGAATCGCTTAAATCCTTAATTGCCGGTTGTATTGAGACAACCCGATCAGAACTTTTATTGACCCTACCACGGGAACATACGCTGCGTGATTATGCCGCAACCGTGGTGGGTTGCTTAATTGGCCCTCAAGGAGGATGCTTTTTTCATATTGGTGATGGTTTTGCAGTTTTTCAAGAACCCCAACAAAGCGCCATTCTTTCATTGCCAGAAAATGGAGAATATGCTTCAGAAACTTATTTTGTGACGGGAGAAGATTGGCAGGATCATCTTCGTGTTACCTTACTTCCTGCACCTTGTACAGGAACCTATTGGGGATTAATGAGCGATGGTGCGGCAACCTTTGCTATCGATAAACAACGCACCGGATTCTTTCCCGCCTTTATTAATCCCGTGTTGGATTATCTCCATAAAGTGGATGAAACAACTGGGAATGCAGCTTTAGTTAATCTTCTTGAAAGCCCCAAGACAACTGCGATCACGAGTGATGACAAAACACTACTGTTAGCTTGTTTTAGTTAACGTTAATTGGTGTAATGCGTTTATGTTTGCTCCCACCTATAAGTTAGTTTGGCCAGATGGCAAAACGGAAAAAACAAAACTCATTGCCACAGGTAAAGCAGGGGGTGCTGGAGAAATCTTTGAGATTGACCATTATCCCCACCATGTAGCCAAGATTTATCACGAAGAAACCAAACCAGAACAACTCAAACACTATTCACAAAAAATTCATTGGATGGTTCGCAATCGTCCCGAGCTGCCTTCTCTGCCCCCCTCCGTTGAACACGTTGTGCAACTGGCTTGGCCCGTAGCTGAGGTTTATAAAGGCTCAGCTTTTGTGGGTTTTGCCATGGAAAAAATTGACTTTGAGCGAACCATTGAACTGGATTTTTTATTAACTCGACGCCAAGCCGAACAAGCAGGATTAACCATTGATTTTGGGAAATTAATGGCTGTTGCCTATAACTTATCCTCGATTATTAACACCTTACACAATAAAAAAATTGCAGTGGTTGATTTAAAACCCATGAATATTAAGGTGTATAAAAATGAGTTACTCATATCCATTCTGGATTGTGATGGTTTTTGTATTTACGCCGATGATTTTCGCTCAGACGCCCCGCAAGTGACGCCTGAATATTTAGCACCTGAGTTTCACGCAAAGGTTGTCGATAGGCCTCATAATCAAGATGCCTTCGCGCTGGCTACCATTATTTTTAGACTATTAAACTATGGTATTCATCCATTTGTGGGTATTTCAGACGTTAAATTAAAATACCCAACAGAACTTGCCGCCCGTATACAACATACACTCTATGCCTATGGCATGAAACCTCATCCAGGTGTTCGCCCTGTTCCTGCCAGCGTTCATGAAGCTTTCCCAGACTCCATCCGTGAACTCTTTGACCGTGCCTTTGGTTGGTTGCCTGGGGCTCGCCCTGGTGCCTATGAATGGGCACTGATTACTGCACAATATGCCAATAAAAGTTCAGGACAAATGGATGTTTGTGTAAATGGGCATGTTAAATTTTCTGAAAAACAATGCCCCACTTGTATGCGTGAGCATATTTTGACGCATCACCACCGCAATAAGTCACGGTTAAAAGCCAAATTAAAAGCGGTTCCACAAAAAACCATTCGGCATGTACATAAAACCATTAACCGGACCCACGCCAATCCATTTCAAGCGGCGCTAGCGCAATACCAAGGTCCGACAATTAATTACAGTGGCAACATTAACCTAAATCGGCCTAACGTCTCTCTTGCTACAGCAACAGTGAATGCCTTAGCAACAGAAATTCTATGGGTTATTGGCATGATCATCACCTATTGGTGGTTAAAGTGATAAAGCTAGGGGTAGGAGCATGAGTCTTTTAGCGATTGGGACAATTGTCTTTTTTATAGCTCTTGCTTTTTACTGGCGCCCACGTCACCGGATTGACGGCTCCGCATGGGGATTGGTTGTGACTTTTGTTCTCTTAGGTCTGATTAGCCTATGGCTGTCCTTTAACGAGAATTACAGTAATCAGTTGATTACCTTTAATCACTACAAACCCACTGCCTTCTATTGGATTTTAGCGTTGATTTTAATTATTTTTCCTCGTATAGGTTGGGGATATCCAGCCAAATGGATTATTGGACCCTACTTTCCCATGGCCAACAGTGAATGGTTTTATTTAAACCAAGTGTTAATTCTACTGTATATTTTTCTTGGCATTTTAAACGCCTATATGTTCTTAAAATTCAATGATTCTGTATGGCTAGATTTCAAAGAAAGCTGTTATATGAATCTGTTGGTATTAATCTTGGTGAGAATTAACTTCATCTGGCTTCATATTTTTAAAAATGTTTTTGATTTAATCAAACAATCATTACAAAAAAAGACGCCTTAACTGGTTGCTTTCAATCATTAACTATCAATTTTTATTTATTCTAATAGGCTAAAGCAGGACAAATAGGTATAGGTAATATAGGGGCCTGACTCACCCGAATGAGGCTTTTTTTACTTGCGTTTTGTACGTATACGTACTATTATTAGTACGTACATAAACTAAATACCTTAGGAGTTAACTATGACAACAGTTGCCGTGGTGTATCACAGTGGTTACGGCCACACAAAAAAACAGGCTGAAGCCGTTGCTCAAGGGGCTAAAGCAACATTAATTGCCATTGACGCAGAGGGCAATATAACCGAACAGGAATGGCAAAAACTAGATGAAGCTCAAGCCATTATATTTGGCTCCCCCACCTATATGGGTAGTGTCAGCTGGCAATTTAAGAAGTTTGCCGATGCGAGCTCAAAGGCTTGGTTCCATCAAAAATGGAAAAACAAACTGTTTGGTGGCTTCACCAATTCAGCGACCATGAATGGTGATAAACATTCTACCCTTCATTATTTTATTACCCTGGCCATGCAGCATTCAGGTATCTGGGTAGGAACAGGATTAATGCCATCAAATGCCAAGGCAGCTAACAGAAATGATATTAACTTTGTAGGCTCATTCGCAGGAGCGATGATGCAAACCCCTTCAGATGCGTCAAGTGAAGAAGTAAACGCTGGCGATTTAAAAACAGCTGAGCTCTATGGGCAACGTGTTTTAGTGCTTACTCAACGATAAACGTGTTATTACAGTGGTTGAGCATGCTCACCACTGTAATAATCCTTAGTAGGCGTTGGATTCCACCTCAATTTGATCACTCACTTGTTTAACACCAGTAACTTTTCTGGCATCTTGAACAGCCAAATCTCTGTCTGCTGCTTCAAACACCAGCCCACCCAAAATCACCGTGGATTTATAAACAGTTACATCAACATGATCAAGAAAAGTGTATTTTTCCTGTTTAAAGTTCTCTAGGACCCTTTCTCGAATACTTTGATCTGTCGACTGTTCCTCTGCCGAATAGGGCATTGTACTGGCACAAGCATTAAGTAGCAGAAGAGTCAAAATACCCAGAGAAAGTTTAATACTGTTTGAATTTTTCATATTACACCTGATCGTTAGTTATTGTTTATTATGACAGTAAAATTACGCTAGAAATCACGCTCTGCGTGCTAAAAAAAGTAAATGCACGTAATTAATTATTACCAAACACAACCTCTTCTAAAAATAACTGTCCTATATATGGTTGTAATAAAATATCAAGCTTATTTCCACTAATACCTTATCTCGAGATACAAAATATAAATAATTAAAAGGCGCAAATGAAAGAAGCTCATTTAGTTTATTTTGCCGATCCTATGTGCTCATGGTGCTGGGGGTTTTCTCCTGTCATTGACGCTATCCAAGCAACATTTGGTGAGCGGTTACCCATCAAATTAATCATGGGTGGATTAAGACCAGGCAATAACACGCCTATGGATATTAAGGAAAAAAACGATATTCGTCATCACTGGGAGCATGTTCACGAGGCTTCTAATCAACCTTTTGATTTTAATTTTTTTGAGCGAGAGCAATTTGTTTATGACACCGAACCCGCAGCAAGAGCCGTGATTATTCTGCGCCGACAAAGCCCTCAACTGGGATTGGCCGCACTCAAAGCCATACAGCAAGCATTCTATGCCCATAATCAAGATGTAACAGATATTAAAGTACTCGCAGATATCGCCCAGTCTCTGGGTATGGATAAGCAGGTTTTTATGGATACTTTTCTCTCTCAGGATGCTCAGGAGGAAACCTGGGCTGATTTTTCAGTAGCACAACATTCGGGAGTAAGAGGTTTTCCTACCCTGGCTGCCGGCACCTTGAGTGATCAACCCTACACATTAATCACCCATGGTTTTCAACCAACACAAAGTATTTTGCCTATCCTAACAAAATGGTTTGAAAAAGAGGCAACAACGGCATGAATGAAGCCAAACTCCAACAGCTAACGTTGTTTTATGATGGGGCGTGTCCATTGTGTCAAGCAGAAATCCTCTTTCTATCAAGTCGTAATGAAGCTGGGTTGTTACACTTTGTTGATGTCAACTCAAGTGACTATGATCCACAAAAAACAGGGATATCTTGTTCACAAGCTTTATCTGCCATGTATGCACAATTCGAGGATGGGAATGTCATTCATGGTGCAAAAGTCTTTCCTGCAGCATACAGGCGAGCGAATTTACCTTTTTTAGCGTGGTTGTTTTCTCTGAAGTTATTGCAACCCCTTTTTAATGTAGGTTATCGATTCTTTGCAAGATACCGACACTACATCTCTAAAATACTTGGTCCTGGCGCTTTATGGTTAGTCAAAAAAAAGATTAATAAATAATTAAGCTGACTGACATATAATCAAACATAGCAACGGGATGGACTATTTAATGAGTCTAATAAACCATGTAGCTAATTTATTTTAATTATTAAACATAAAATGACACAACACTATCGCCTAATTTGTCATAACAGTTTCTTTAGTATCTATGAATTCAAAACGAGTTCTAACGATGCCTTGTATATTACCAATTTGTGGAAATATGCACAGATGGACTTCGACCAATACCAATTGCCTCAGAAAGATATTGAGGGCAATTATCTAAATATTCAATTACCTGAGAGTGCTGAGTATAACGATCTTTTAATGAGTGTCGTAGACATTCTGAGTGATAACGAGGAACTAAAAAACGCTATTGAACAAGAAAAAAACAATGAAAATCTCATTAATCATTTATACAGTCTTGGTTTTGTGTTTATTTCAACGCGTTATGACGTGATGGATAAGGGGAATAATTCCGTTATCCTGGAATTAATAGATTAACAGTTCCTCGATTTAACTACTTAAAGGTAGGTACTTTTTGATATCCCAGTAATAAATGATGTTTGATCCTGATGATTAGAGTGGATCTGGCAATGAGATTGGATGTGTTTTAAGGCCTGTTGCGCTGTCATTATTTGATAGCTCATCTCGCAAGGTTCTTTTTGTTTTAATATATGCCAAAAAGCATCCTCTACTCTTTTTTTATCTTCCTCTATGACACTAGAGAAAAGTGTGTCTATTGTTGGGAGAAATGAAAATGCCTCATACCCAAAAATACGGTACATTTGCTCCGACCAAATCACCATACCACTCTCAAGATGAATAATCCAACTGCCGAGCTCATGGACAGATTCGTCTAATAATAACGAATCAAATGGATTGTACAACTTTTCTGAAATCTGTTTTGCATGAGTTAGAATTTGATCAATTACTGTTGGATTTGAAATTGCCCTCCACCTGCGTAATAGACTACTCTGATGGACAATGATTTCCTTTGGATTTTTCATATTTCCTTAATTATCGTTTGCGATCTTTTTAAACAGGGTTTACTCAGGCCACTGTGTATAATGAAGAAAAAGTTTAACCAATTACATTTGTTCTAAAAACCACCTTTCTCTCTTAGCAACCAGAAACCTTACTCATCAAATTCAATTAAGTACTGTATAAGCAATTAGATTACTTACTAAGTATGTACTTTAAATTAAAAGTAAATTCCATAACTACCAGAATTAATTACCGGTAATTGTGTTTGATTTATCGACTTATTACTTATATTTTGCGGTTATGGACAATGAACTGGTTTCAAAAATACTGACACTTAAAAACTGGGAAAAAGAACATCTTTCTTTTATCAATACACAAGCGGCCTATTTAACCTTCCTGTATTTGATTTTTCACAATGAAGATGAAAATATTCTCAAGAAAATTTATTATTCAATCGATTACTCAGAAAAAACTTTACGTGAAATATTAAAAAGTTTTGAAAAAGAGGGTTGGATAGAATTTCATACTAACGCACAAGACAAAAGATTTAAAAAAATTGTCTTTACACAAAAGTTTATGGACAAAATCCATGATTGGTTAACAGTGTATAACACTCTATTTAGTGGATAGTTATCCCAAGAACATCTTAGATCACAATCAATAAGCTCCATAGTCGTTTTTATAATGACAAGATAAAAGCGAATACTCTTGAAAAAGAATTATTTATTACTTTTACTAAATATAACTGTTCTGGATTTACAAAAAAAAGAGGGATGATTCATCCCTCTTTTGGCACCTAGAAATAAAATAAATTTCTATTGTTGCAACAAATGCACTAAGGTTGAATAAATCTCACCTTTTGGATTTATCATGTCCGCAAGAATAGTATAGTGATTTTTATTTGGTAATTCTTTGTAGCTTCCTGGTTGCTTAAGTTTAGCCAATTTCGTCCCATAATCGAAAGATTGACGTCTCATTTCTGACAATTCAGCGCCACCACTGAAAACATAAATAGGCAGTGCTTTGGGGGGTAGATCATTTATTGGGGAATACTGTTTTACCTCCGATTGAGTTAATTTTAGTTTTTTATCTATATAGCTTCCCACTAAAGGCTCTAAGTCATAAATCCCACTCAAAGGAACAACAGCCGAGACGATGGGATTATCCATTACTTCCACTGCGAGGTGTCCTCCAGAGGACCAACCACTCACGACAACGCGATGCGGGTCACCCTGCCAGTCTTGTACATGTTTTTGAACATAATCTATGGATCTTTTAGCTGCTGCTACAATTTGTGTCATGGATGCATCAGGAGCCAAAGGGTAACCCACCATCACGACATTGATCCCCGCTTTGACAAAGGGCTTGGCGATAAAGGCAAAATCATCCTTAGAACGCATTTGCCAAAAACCTCCATGAATAAACACCAAAGTAGGCGCATTGGGTGCTGCAACAAAAATATCTAATTTTTCTCTTGGGCTTGGGCCATAAGGAACATCTAAGAATTGGGCGTGGCTAGCACGAAACTCTTGGCTTTCCTTGACCCATTGGTTAAACATTTCCTTACTTTCAGGAACAGCCAATGAGTTATTGTATGAGCGGTTTAAAGTGTCTTTATCCATGTGATGCCAATCAGGAAAAGTTTCACCAAAGGCAACGTTTAAGACGGAAAATAGACAAGCTATGGCAATCGAAAAGAGTATTTTTTTCATTTATTAAAATCCTTGATTTTTGTTTTTTAACACTTGATATCTATTTATTTGTAATCTGTTGTAAAACATCTTGATCGATTTTAGAGCAGTGTTATTTCAATCATTCTTAACATTAGACTCTTGTTAATACCATTATGTTAATGATACAAATTAATAGATCAGCAAATTAAACTTTAGTGCTTAATTTGATCATTAGCATAATATAACTATTTGAAAATTACTATGTTTAGCAGAGAAGAGGAGGAAGAGCCGAAAAACCAGGAAAAATCCTTCTTAATCATCAGTACTTATAACTCTTTAAGACCAAAACTACGTTTTTTTGTCCAACCTAATTGCATCCAAATAGTACTTAAAAAATCTGTCCAGGCAAACCTCTTTTTTTTACCCCTGTCAGCCTTAAAAT
>JAGXAW010000008.1 GCA_018971415.1 Betaproteobacteria bacterium | reverse complement strand
CGATTAAAAAGTGTAGCGGTATTACTGATTTTTAAAAGCTTACCGCTTGATGCACAACGTCATTTACTGACAGACTCTTGTCCTATCACTTCCACCTTATGTCAAAAAATAAGACAGCAATATCAACAAAAAAGTACCCAAAAAGAAATTCCAATCCTCTCTGAGATCACTGCAGCTCTTCCCAAAACCACTGACCACCTGACTGTGCGTTCTACCATTACCATTCCGCTCAATCCTTTATGGCTTAGAGGTTTTTTGACCAAAAAATCACTCATTTGTGCCATAGAAAAAATCGTTAATGACCACCTTATTCTCAATACCCGACAAGCATGAACACTCTATGGCAAGAGCTTTTTAATAGCCTAAATAAAGCGGACTTTAAACGAGTCGAACATCAATCTACTCTCACCTTGTCAGATATTGAACAAGAAGCACGCTTACTGTGTTGGCAAATATGTAGCGGTAAAAGTAACTATGATAGCCAACAAGGCAGTGTTCAGTCCTACATTATGGGTAAACTATGGGGACTCTCCTATCGCTATGCCAAAATATTTATTCCAGGACAGGATGACGCAGACAACAGTGATGATTCTTTGCAGTCAAGTAAAATAGATCGTCTATTTCTAAAAAATAACGAATGGGTAGAAGACCCTCTTACTCAACTGGTTCACCATGAGGAAACACGAGATACTGAACAGCATCAAAGTCAGATGAAGGAATTGATTCAATCCACATTAAACGAACAAGACAAAAATTTTTTATCGTTATCTTTGGCATTAGATATTAACGAATTGGCCAATCTTTTCACACTCACCCCTCGGGCTATACGCTATAAACAACATAATTTAATTAAAAAGATTCATCTTGCCCAATGCAAAAATGGGTCTTTAAATTAAAAACTCGTTATAATCGACGTTTTAATAATCCCTCAAGTTTAATCATGAAAACACTGCAAGATATTGTCCCGTTGTCTCTTCGTCAATTGGTTGCTAAAGTCCAGGCAGGTGAAATCACTCCCCATGAAATTATTCAAGCTTACTATTCAGGCATTGAATATCTTGAGCCTAAAATTCATGCTTGGAAAACCTTAGATCCTGATGATATTAAAAGACAATTGCAGCGCTTTGAACAGGACATCGACTTGCAGTCTCTTCCTCTTGCCGGTATTCCAATTGGCGTAAAGGATCTCATTAATACCAAACATTTACCCACAGGCTATGGCTCCACCCTTTATGAAGGCTACCAACCTCAGGAAAATGCGGCTATTGTTAATCGTTATGAGGAATTGGGCGGGATTATTTTAGGTAAAACTGTGACCACAGAATTTGCTTTCCTCAATCCGGGACCAACCATTAACCCAGTCTCTTTAAACGTGGGCGTTACTGTGACTCCTGGAGGTTCCTCAAGCGGTTCAGCAGCTGCAGTGGCCTGCGCCATGACACCCCTGGCATTTGCTACTCAAACGGCAGCCTCTATCACTCGCCCCGCTGCATTTTGTGGGGTGGTGGGTTATAAACCGAGCTATGGCACACTGAGTATGGATGGCATAAAACCCTTAAGTCCTAGCCTTGATACTTTAGGCATGATGGGCTTGAGAGTGGATGATGTGGCCTATGCAGTGGGCTCACTCATTGGTCAAGAGTTAATTGATGAAGCTATTAATCCTCCAGTGATTGGTTTTGTGGAGGAGCCATTATGGGCGGACATCACTTATGATGCCAAGCGTGTACTTGAACTGGCTAAACAAATACTGGTAAAACGTGGTTTAACCATTAAACCAATTCATTTGGCAGAGTTGGGCCAAGAGTTATCATGGGCTCAAGAGACGATTATGTATAGTGAGATGGCGACATCATTGGCGTCAGAATGGCAGCAGGCAGAGAATAGCTTAAGCCCACAACTTGTTCAGTACCTCAAGAAAGGTCGGGCAGTATCCGAAGAGGAACTTCAAAAAGCCTTTGATATTCAACGAAGCGGCCAAGAGAGAATAAAAGAGCTTTTTGGTGAGGTGGATATTCTTATCGCCCCAAGCACATTGGGTGAAGCACCTGAGGGACTTGAGAGTACAGGAAACCCCATCATGAGTCGTTTATGGACGTTACTCGGTAACCCCACCTGCCATCTACCCATTGGTTACAGTTTAAAAAAATTACCCCTGGGCATCACGGTGGTAGGCGCACTCCATGATGACAAACGTTTATTAAGCTATGCCCACGCTCTTGAAAATTTACTTAGTAGCGGCAGTTAAGGCAAAAACTTATTAGGGGGGATCACTGTCAGTTTTAAGACAGTGTTAAAAGCCGTTCAAAAAGTACCTTAGGCATGAATACCTATTTACTGGCAGTCATAGTGAGTTTAATTTGATGATAGAAATAGACTCAAATAAGACTTTATTATTTATCGCAATCTACTGACTAAACTCAATCCAGTTAGCCAAAACAGGAGTGAGCAACTATTCGATAGTTAAGACAGTCAAAATAGAAAATAGTTAAAAATAGGTACTTTGTGAATAGATTTGTTTTTTTAACGGTTATTTTCTTTTCTATCTTGTTGATGGGGTTAGAGGTTGCCATGGCCACTGAAGAGCCTACCTATAAAGTATTATCTAGCGATAATTCCTTTGAAGTACGGGAATATGCTCCTATGATTATTGCTGAGACGATGATTACAGGCACCATGGATGAGGCATCAAGTAAAGGTTTTAGAACCATTGCTGATTTTATTTTTGGTAATAATCATCTGCCCCGCTCAAAGGAGTCAGCCAAGATTACCATGACCGCTCCTGTGATTGTGACTCCTCAATCAGCTAAGATTGCTATGACCGCCCCTGTCACCATAATCCCTAGCAATGATAGTGATAGCTTTGCTGATCGCCAATCATGGTCTATTAGTTTTGTGATGCCCCAGCACTATACGATGGAGACTATTCCTCAACCCAATAATTCTGCGGTGACACTCAAAGTCATTCCGCAACGTTGTTTTATTGCTCATCGTTACTCTGGTTTTAATGGCCAATCAACGATTAAAAGTAAAATTGAAGAGACCATTCAGTGGAGTAATAGCCACCATTACCGTATGATCGGCAAACCTCAGCTTGCAAGATACAACCCACCTTGGACACTACCAATGTTTAAACGCAATGAGATTCTCATTGAAATTGAAAAACCTAATTAATTCATGGCGTTATTTGGTGGGATTTTAAAAAAGCAGAAGTTGATTTTTTAACAAAAAAAAGAGAACCAAGGAGACAGTTCTCTCAAACGGGAAGAGGGAGTTGACTTCCCGATTTCGCTTCCCGAGGTTAGATGAAACCCACTATACTCCTAAAAAATAAAAGAATCAGATTTATTTTCAATAATTAATCGGCATCCTTACTAATTCCCATAAACCTACCAAGGTAGGTTTTCACCGTTATAGGTTTTAAAGGTCCCCGTATCAGCACTCGTTAATGACAAAACCACTGACAATATTTCATTGGCCGCTTGATCAGGATCTCGCCCTATCTCATCGCCGCGAAAAGGTTGTGACAAAGTTGATTTAACCGTCCCTGGATGAATGGCCACCAATGCCATATTTGGTTTAGTTCTTTTTAACTCAATGGCAGCTGTTTTAATCAACATGTTTAATGCTGCTTTTGAAGATCGGTAACTGTACCATCCACCTAATCGGTTGTCCTCGATACTCCCCACCTTAGCTGATAAGGTCGCAAATACTCCACCCTGAGAATCGATCAACTGACTAAATTGTTGAATCGTCAGCGCAGGACCTATTGCATTAATTAAAAACTGATCTTTTAATTGAACTTCATTTAAGTCTTTGAGTCTTTTCTCAGGCATCCACTGTTGCGTGTGTAACACCCCAATGGTATTAATGATGAGTTGAAAGGGAGCTTGTTCTTTTAAGTTATCAAAGGCAGTCTGAATCGTAGCCAAATCATGATAATCAATGGCAGGTTGAGTGTGGCGACTTAGCTGTAAAACTTGAGTACAATTAGGATGAGCATCTAAGGCTTTAACCAAACTCTGCCCTATGGTCCCTGATGCACCGATTACCAGGGCACAAAATGGTTTTGTAAAAGTTGTCATAGTTTGCATAGAAAAATTTGTTTAATAGATCAACACATCATAACGTAATGCTTTTATCAGAAGAAGACATCTCAAGAATTATCGAAATGGCTTGGGAGGACCGTACTCCCTTTGAAGCTATTGAAAAACAATTTGGTCTCAAGGAGGATCAAGTTAAAGCGCTTATGCGCCAGCACTTAAAATCCAGTTCTTACAAAATGTGGCGAGAACGTGTTAGTGGAAGAAAAACCAAACATAAAAGTTTAAGAGACCCAGATGTAAATCGTGCTTACTGTCCAACCCAATATAAACCTAAGTGATTACTTTTTCGCTGTTTATCTGTCCACAAAAAAACGACTAAACTTGTTACAAAAATTGTAGTCAAAATACATTGATTTAGTACTTTATACATTCAGTAAGTATTAAACTGTACTTTAACCTATTTAGTTTTAGACTTTTTTAATAACCTAAAAGGAAATGACATGAAAATCCATTTTTCCGTAGCAAAATTACTGGCAGGATTAGGTCTTGGTTTTGTCGTTCTCACCGCTAGCGCACAAGCATTAAAAGTAAATTTATCTGGAACTCAAGAAGTCCCCGCAGTCACCACCAAAGCCACTGGTATGGGTGATTTTACGGTTAATGACGATGGCGCCATTTCAGGTAGCGTCACCACAAGTAACATTAATGGCACCATGGCACATATCCATGAAGCTGCCAAAGGAAAAAACGGTCCAGTCATCATTAAACTTGAAAAAACCGGTGATCATGTTTGGTCTGTACCCGCAGGAACAAAACTCACTAAAGAGCAAATGGAGAGCTTTAAAAAGGGTAACCTTTACGCTAACGTACATAGCGAAGCTAAAAAATCAGGGGAAATCAGAGGTCAACTACAACCGTAGTTAAAAGCGGTTAAACCACAATGACACATTAAGGGTTATTAAGTGGTTCTCAAATAAAAAAAACAATCTGGTTTTTGGCCAGATTGTTTTTTGTTTAATTACTTAAGAGGAGTATTTAACTCCTTACTTAAATAATTAGGCGCTACGGATGTTTGATGCTTGTTGGCCTTTCGCTCCAGCAACCACATCAAATGAAACACGTTGCCCTTCAGTTAATGTCTTAAAGCCTGAGCTTTGAATTGCGGAAAAATGAGCGAACAAATCTTCACCGCCATCTTCCGGTGTAATAAAACCAAAACCTTTAGAATCGTTAAACCACTTTACAGTACCTAATGCCATTTCTTGAAACTCCAAATAAAGATAAAAATAGGGATTATTGCCCCCTTAGGGCGAAGGTCAAGACAGCAAAACAATTAGGAAAGTGTACCGAAAGAACTAGGTAAAAACCGAACAGCTAAGACATAACTTGAATATCGCAAATACAACTATCCTCTAGTTTAATAAAAAATACAAGTTATATTTTTGTTATTCATAAATGAACTTTACAAGATTTACCTTAAAACACCAAAAATTAGGTGTAGGTAATTCCTTTTATATAAGTTGAGTAGAATGCAATGAAGTATGAAAGTTTGATGATTTATACTTATCAAATCATGTTCTGTTGCAACATCAATACAAACTTCTTTCATATTAACGCCCTTAATGAAAGTATCCGTTTTATTGAGGGAAGCCCACTTTTACCACATGGGTAGATAAAAGCGAGGCAAACTAAAAAAAACCGAACCAATTTAGTTTAAAAGGAAAAATAAGGGATAAGTTGACTTGCCCCCATTTTTACCCCTAAATTTCTTGGCTGTCAAAGAATAAAACTGGATTTCGTCAGAGAAAATTCTTCGGAAGAGAAGAACGCTTCATTAAAAAAACCGTTTAAAAACAATGAATCGTTAAGTTGCTTGGAGAATAATGAGATATTTTAGATTGAATTGGAAAAGGTGAAAAATAGAAGATGGTGGAGGTAAGCGGGATCGAACCGCTGACCTCTTGCATGCCATGCAAGCGCTCTCCCAGCTGAGCTATACCCCCGATCAATCAAGTTTTACATTATAAAATGATCAGCCGCCTAATACAAATATTATTTTGCCACTGTCAAACCCCTGCCAGTGCAAGACGCGCCAGAACCTCTTCACGACCAATTAAATACAAGGTTTGGTCAATGGATGGGGTTTGTGTTTGACCGCAGACAATAACACGCAGTGGGATACCTATTTGCGGCATTTTAATTGAGAGCTCTTTAGTGGTTTGTTTTAAGCATTCACTGATATCACTCACCGTCCATTCAACAAACTGAATGAGCTCCTTGAAACGTTTCACCGCCAATAGATTTGACTCTGTTAAATGTTGTTCCTTTAATTCATCACTGATTTCAATGCGCTGATAGAAATAAAGCGCCGCATCTGCCATTTCTGGAATAAGGGTAACCCTTGATTTTAATAGCGCGACCACTGCATTGATTTCAGGTCCTTGATGAATGGATACACCACGTTGGTCAAGTACTTGTTTTAATAATAAGGCAATGTCTTTATCATCAGCTTGCTTTAAATATTGCTGATTAAGCCAATCTAATTTTTCTGGGTTAAAGCGAGCTGGGGAGCGGCTAATATGCCCTAAATCAAACCATTCAATAAATTGCTCTTGGTTAAACATTTCCTCATCGCCATGAGACCACCCTAGACGTGCTAGATAATTCATGAGTGCTTGTGGCAAATAGCCTTCATCACGATATTGCGTCACACTGACTGCACCATGGCGTTTGGATAAACGCTCCCCATCGGATCCTAAAATCATAGGAACATGGGCAAATTGAGGAATCGTTGCACCCAGCGCTTTTATGATATTAATTTGCCGAGGTGTGTTGTTGACGTGATCGTCCCCTCGAATAACATGGGTTATGGCCATGTCTAGATCATCCACCACCACACCAAAGTTATAAGTTGGTACGCCATCTGAGCGCATGATGACCAAATCATCAAGTTCACTATTGGCTACCGTAATCGGACCTTTTACCAGGTCATTAAAAGTCACTTCGCCAGTGAGCGGAGTTTTAAAGCGAATCACGGGCTTCACTCCACTTGGTGGTGTCTCTTGACTATCACGCCAACGTCCATCATAGCGAGGCTTCTCTCCTCTCTCACGCTGCGCTGTTCTTAAAGCCTCCAACTCTTCCTTAGAGGCATAACAATAATACGCATGGCCTGTGGCTAACAGTTGATCTACTACCTCTTGGTAACGTGATAAGCGCTGCATTTGGTAAAAAGGGCCTTCGTCATAATCAATACCTAGCCAGTTAAGGCCATCTAATATTGCCTGGGTGGACGCCTCAGTGGAGCGCTCAAGATCGGTGTCCTCAATACGAAGAATAAATTGACCACCATGATGGCGAGCGAACGCCCAGGAAAACAGTGCAGTGCGAGCACCACCTATGTGCAGATAACCTGTAGGGCTGGGTGCAAAACGAGTACGAATCATGACAATGTTTACCCATGGAATAAAATAAAACACTATTGTAACGGAGGCTGATGGGTTTCGTCAGTCATGAGATAATCTTATTATGAAAAACACCCCGATGCCCCTCGCTGAAGCATTACGACCCCACCATATTGATGAGGTGATTGGTCAACGTCATCTTTTGGGTCCACAGGGCCCTCTTCGCCTTGCCTTTGACACCCAACAACTTCATTCAATGATTTTATGGGGACCGCCTGGAGTTGGTAAAACTACCCTTGCGCAACTTTATGCGCAGCATTTAGGTGGTCAGTTCATCGCCTTGTCTGCCGTTCTAGCTGGCGTCAAAGATATTCGCGATGCCGTTGTTCAAGCACAACAACATCAAGCATTAGATGGTCGACGAACGCTGTTATTTATCGATGAAATTCACCGCTTTAACAAATCCCAACAGGATGCACTTTTGCCCCATGTGGAATCAGGACTGATTACCTTTATTGGTGCCACCACAGAAAACCCCTCCTTTGAAGTCAATGCTGCTCTGTTATCGCGGGCCCGGGTCTATGTTCTTCATTCACTGAGTAGTGAAGAGCTCTCTCAATTACTTGATCGAGCACTCTTAAACTTAAGTTTTTCTTTTACTTTAGACGAGGATGCCAAAACCGTTTTGTTTGAAAGCGCAGATGGTGATGGACGTCGACTCATTAATCTCATTGAACAAATTCATCAGTTTGCACAGCATCAACAGCAAACCGTTATAACACTCTCCGATCTCAAAGCACTTCTTCTAAATGCCTTAAGACGCTTTGATAAGGGAGGAGAGCAATTCTATGATCAAATCTCAGCGCTTCATAAATCGGTTAGAGGCTCTGACCCTGATGCTGCGTTGTATTGGTTTTGTCGGATGGTGGATGGCGGAGCGGATCTACAGTATCTGATGCGCCGAATAGTTCGTATGGCATGGGAGGATATCGGTCTTGCTGATCCTAGAGCCATTCAGCTCGCTAATGACGCGGCACAAACTTTTGAGCGCTTAGGTTCTCCTGAGGGCGAACTTGCCCTGGCTGAGGCCGTTATCTATCTTGCAATCGCCCCCAAATCCAATGCTGCTTACGTGGCCTACAATCAAGCAAAAGCTTTTGTTAGCCAGGACAAAACCCGTGACGTCCCACTTCATTTACGTAATGCTCCTACAGCATTAATGAAACAATTGGGTTATGGCAAAACCTATCGTTATGCTCATGACGAGCCTGAAGCCTATGCTGCCGGAGAAAACTATTTACCAGAGGGTCTTAATAAACCTCACTGGTATCAACCCACCGATCGTGGCCTTGAGCAGAAAATCAAAGAAAAATTAAGCCATCTTAAAGCTCTGGACGAAGCACATCTCAAACAACAGAAGAAATAGCTAAGCAACTAAATATTGATACATCCAAGTCTCTGAGATCACTTGACCTTGAGACTTCAAGGTTAACCGAAGTTCAACGGGATCCTTAATGGTCTCTGTGGGTAATATTAAATCAAAGATAATTCGCCATTGATTAGCCTCCCCATTAGGGACTCTTTCCACATAGATAAGATCAAAACGACCCTTAGATGTCCATAGATCAGCAAAAGGATCCGTGTTGGCAGGTAGCGTATTAAAAATATCACCATGAAATTCCACCATGAATTTATGTGCTTCAGGAGGACGCTTAACACCAGGCTCCCCTCCACGACCAATACTGGTCCGATATACTTGTGCCAAAGCCAAAGGAAACGGGAAATTGGCCTGCCAATATAAACGGTAATTCAAATGGTAGGATTGTCCTGCTAGGGCTTTAGCTTCAGGTACCCACATGGCCACCATGTTGTCATAAAGCTCCTCCGAAGTATGAAGCTCAACAAGTTCCACCGCCCCTTTCTGCCAATCCCCTAAGGGCTCAATCCATAAACTGGGACGCTTCTCGTAGTGCACTGCATCTTGATATTCACTAAAGTGACGCTCCCGTTGCATAAAGCCATAACCCTTGGGATGGTTATCATGAAAAGAGGAGATTTGAATACCCGTGGGATTATTAAGTGGCCGCCACAGATGTTCATCCTTCCCCGTCCACAGCATCAAGCCGTCTGAATCGTGTACAGCAGGACGCCAGTCCTCAGCTGTTTTTTTGTCTTTTTCTGAGTACCAGTACATCGAGGTCATGGGGGCTAAACCTAAACGCACAATATCTTTTCTTAAAAAGAGATGGCACTCAATGTCCATAATCACTTCGTGGGTACGCGTTAAGGTAAAGCGATAGGCGCCAGTAATACTTGGTCCATCTAAAAGCGCGTAGATGATCATCGTATTGCTGCCCTCTTTGGGCGGCACAAAATAAAAATGGGTGAAATCAGGAAACTCTTCTTGTACCCCATCGACCACCACATTCACACTAACCCCCCTTGCTGATAGACCATACTGGTATTCATCACCAATGGCTCTAAAATAAGAGGCGCCTAGAAACGCTGCCCAATCGTTATTACGCCAATTAAGATGCGCTTGATCTCCTTCTCGGCTCTCTTGGATCCTGAAACCAGCGAAGGCTGCAGGGGGACCTAATCGGTGAGCGGGATTATTCTCCGGCATTTTAAAAAGATTAGAGTTGTACATAATCTCTTTTGCCTTAGTGGTATTGTCTTCCCCCTCTAAGACAAACATTCTCACGGGCACTCTAAAAAAACGTCCCTGATGAAAAAAAGAAATAGGAAAAGATCCTGGCCCATTGGCGAATAACGCGTGATCGGTATCAAATTGAATCTGGCCGTGACGCTCCCAGTCGATTTCATCGAGTACTGAAGCATCCGGTCTGGGTGGCGCCACGTAGGCACGACGAGATAAGGCTTTGGCATGCTCTATTAACGCCTCAAAAGAAAAATCAAAGGCCTGTCCCGTTAAGGGATCAAGTAAACCCGCCAAGGTTTTTTGACTAAATGAAATTCCTGTACTGGTAGCAAAGACGCTTACCCAAGATAAAAACTGTCGACGTGAAATACTCATCTTTTCGGTCCATGACTAATGGTTTTCTGAGGGTTTGGAGAGCAAATTACTTTCTAAGGTCTTGAGCTCTTTAATCTTATTTTGTAGGGCATTAATTTTAAATTGTGCCTCTGACAACTGCTGATTCACATCTCGCATTTGACTGTCTTCAATAATTTCATTCTTCGCCATGACGGTTAGCCAGTCGATAATGGGCAGTAATTCAATTTTTTGTTGATCGGTTAAGGTAATAAGTAGTCTTAAGGCATTAAGATGCGACTGTGGGTCATCCTTAACCAGTAACAGTGCCACGCAGCGCAATCGCTCTGTACCGGTTAAGTTAGCATCATTGTTCAACCACTGAGTGATAAGTGCCTCTTTAACGGGTTTGGTACTCTTCAAGTCTTGGTTAATTTGCAGCCAAGTGGCGCCAATCTCACTCACATGAACATTATCGTTATATTTGTTCATACTTACATCTGGCCCTTCCCTATTCATTTTACTTTCTTGATTGAGAGCGCAACCAGTGAGTAACAGGATGGCCAATAACAGTGCTGTATTAACAAGCTTCATAGGGAATCTCTACTCTAAAGTGTGCCCCTTGTTCAGAGGCAATGAGTGACACCTGTCCGCCATGCGCGGACACCAGTTCTTTTACAATGGATAAACCAATTCCACTGCCTTTACGTGAGCCAGTGGGCTGTTTGGCTCCCTGATAAAAGGGATTAAAGATTTTTTCACGGTCTTCCACAGCCACCCCTGGCCCCTGATCTTCACAATCGATCTGCACAACACCATTGTGTTGCGATAGGGTTAATTTAATCAATCCGTGTTCGGGACTAAAACGAACAGCGTTAGAGAGAAGATTATTCACAATAATTTCTATTTTATCTGAATCCAGTAAACTTCTCAGAGATTGCCCAATCACATCGACACTTAAAAAGCGTGATTGTAACTGAAGTCGATAACGAGAAATCAGTTGTTTTAACAACTCATAACAGTCAACACACTGTAAATGTAAGCGTCTTGTGTCATTAGAGAACGCATTATATTGCAATAGACTTTCAATTTGTTGCTGTAAGGACAGGGCATTATCGCGAAGAATGTGAATAATCTCTGTTTGCTGAGTATTCATTTGCCCCATCACCTGATCTTCCAGTAAAGCAATGCCTTCGCGTAAATTGGCCAAGGGGGTTTTAAGCTCGTGGGAGATATGACGCATAAACAGTAATTTATCAGCCTCTAGAGCATTTAACCGTTGACGCAATATTTCAATGCGCTCGCCTAAACGCCTCATGTCAGAGGGGCCACTTATAAAAACAGGTTGCTCCTTGTCTTGAGTTCCCAGTTGGTCAATGGCCATTTCCACTTCTCTTAGGGATTGTGATAACCACATCCCCAGAATTAGCGCCAGCATTACTGCAAATAAAGAAGCAAAAATACCAAAGGTGATTAATGCATCACGTTGACGCTTTAACTCAATCATTAAAGTTTGATTGTATTTTTTTAGGTAATCACGCGATGTCAGGTCTATCTGCTGAATAATTTCACCAAGCTTAGCGTAGGTATTCAAAATATCCTGCTGTCGATTAAAGGTGAGCGTGTTTTCGCTGACCAATGAATCCGTGGCAAAGCGAGAGAGCTCTAACCATTGATCCAGAAGAGGCTGTAAACCAATGGCTGGGACTTGTTTTAAGGCGTTGGTTACATCGATACCGTGCGAGAAATTCTTTTTAATATCAGTGACCATACTGGGGTCGTTTAGAACCATGTACTGGCGTGATTTTCTCTCAAGGGAAACGGTGGTGTCTTGCAGTTCATGGATTTGCTCAAGCACAAAGAGCATTTTGTTTGGGTAATCGACGTTCTCTTGGGATAGGTTTTGTAAAGAGACGAGAGTGCGAATCAGTGCACCACCTAGCAAAAGGATGATACTAATAAAAGCCAAGAGCAACAATTGCCTAAAGGATAAAGGAAAGTGTTGCCCCCAAATAATGCTGTCAGTTTTTTTTACAGTAACATGTGACTGTGTTGATTCAATCATGCATTAGCGTAAATGGTAAGCGGTGGCGCCTGAACGAGATTTAGGTTGTCTTAACCAACGCAAAATCCTATTCAATTTCAAATAGCGACCACTATAGTACCATGCTTGCTGCATAACGGCAGGAGCCAGCGCTTCCTCCGGCGTAATCAACACATTTCTAACACGTAACCACAGACCCACATAACTGCTGCTGGTAATCACAGCAAACGGGGTTGCGAGTAGAACTGGAACCAAAATTGGTAAGATCCACACCAGGTTACTTGGGGAGACGATCAAAGTAACCAGCGCAATGACGACAATGGGCCACATGTAGGGAATAAAATACTGATAGGTGGTTTTCCACTGCAGTGTTTTGGCTTCACGAAGTGGTGACTTCCATTCTAAATTAAGTCCTGTTAGCGCAGAAACCACATAATAGGTATGAGACATCATTCTTAAGGGAGCGACCATACCTGAGTAGAGTGTTTCTAAGACAGTACTCATCAATACATTTACCACACCACCATATTGCTTCTGTTCTCGCTTATAAAGAACAACCAGTAAAGACATTAAGCGAGGTAAGAATAATAATACTAAGGTGATTAACCACAGATCTGTATGGTGATTTAACAGTAAATCCTCATTCACTGTATGACCAAAAAAGTAATCCAAGGAATAAATCAGCGTACTGGTTAAAATCAATAGTAACCACAGAGGGGACGAGGCATAGGCTAACACCCCTGTTAGCAACATAAAGCGATGCACTGTTGCAAAACCAGGTTCAGCAATTAAACGGATATTTTTAATATTACCCTGGCACCAACGTCGATCACGCTGTAGCTCTTCAGGTAAATTGGCAGGTTGTTGCTCATAGCTGCCTACCACATCGGTGACTAACCAAACTTCATAGCCAGCCCGTCTCATCATGGCAGCCTCAACAAAATCATGAGACATAATGTGACCACTTAAGCCACCCGTACCAGGAAGATCAGCCAAGGCGCAGTGACGCATAAATGGCTCAATGCGAATAATGGCATTGTGTCCCCAATAATGGGATTCACCAAGTTGCCAGTAAAGCATCCCCTTGGTGAAGAGTCGTCCGGCCACTCTTGCCGCAAATTGTTGAACACGCGCATGAAGCGTATCCACACCACAAGGTTGAGGAACGGTCTGAATGATACCGGCATGGGGATTATGGTCCATCAACTTAGCTAGCGTGACCAAAGCATCACCACTCATCACACTGTCCGCATCAAAAACCACCATGTAGTGATAGTTTTTACCCCAACGGCGACAAAAGTCTGCTACATTGCCAGCCTTACGGCGAGTTCTGCGCTGACGCACTCGATAAAAAAGATTAACTTGCCCCTTTAACTCATCTCTTAAGGTGGACCAAGCACTCAACTCCTCCGCTCTAATCGCAGGGTCAAAAGAGTCTGATAGGATAAACACATCAAATTGTTTTGCCTCAGGACGCTGCGCCAAGGACTCACAGGTGGCCCGTAAACCAGCAAAAACCGTATCAACTGACTCATTACAAATAGGCATGATGACAGCGGTTTTGGTTTGTTGAGAGAGGGTGTGATTGGCAACTCCCCGACTACTTAAGGCAAAACCATCAGCAAAGAGCTCAACCCAAAAGCCCATGATGGCAGTAAAAAAACCCGCAGACACCCAAGCTGTTAAGAGCAGAAAAAGCACTAACTGCAGCACTCTTAAGGGCAAAAAGTCCCAACTGCTTTGGTTAGCGATCCACAGGTAGGCAACGGTAGCGGTAGTCAGCGCGACCAAAGCCATCAAAACGCGTCGTCTTTCTGTGGCGATTTGCAGCCATGTTGGAGTGGGTCTTAGTTTTGGCTCTCGCAGAGCTTGCCTCATCAAGGCTAAGCCGTGCTTAAAACTTGTCCATGGTTGAGCAACCATAGAGCCACGGTTAATGGGGGGCGCAAGTTGCGCGGATTGGATAATCTGTGTATGTTCATTAGGGTTCATGCCTTAAACATAAGCAGAATCCATGCCAACTCATTTAAACCTGCTAACCCGTTGTTTTAAAATGATTTTTTTTGCTTGGCTTTAACAGCATCCTAAAAAGAATCACCGTGGTTTGTCGCTAATTCGCGACAATAATTGGCGTTTCAGAATAAAGGTAATGTAAAACAATGAGTTAGGGTTGTCGCTCAATAGTGACAACGTCAGCTTGACTCTCTAGCTTCTTAAAAGTATCAGGGGTGAGTCCATGTTTTTGTAACAAGCGATAAAACTCTGTTCGATTGCGTTCAGCAAGACGCGCGGCATCAGCAACGTTACCGCCAGTCACTTTTAACAGTCCGATAAGATAGTCCCTCTCAAAGCGCTCTCTGGCGTCAGCCAAACTTAAAATTTGTACGGAGGGGACTTTTAAGGCTCGTTGTATTAAGGTGTGGGAAATCAAAGCACTGGTGGACAGAGCGGAGACCTGTTCAATAACGTTAAAGAGCTGACGAATATTGCCTGGCCATGAATAAGTGGTTAACGCTTCAATGGCATCAGGAGTAAAACCGTTAAGTGTTTTATGGTACTTTTGCGACAGTCGATTCAGAAAATGATTGGCAAGAAGCAAAATATCCTCTCGGCGCTCTCTTAAGGGTGGCAGGGTCAGTTCCACCACATTCAACCGATAATATAAATCCTCTCTAAACTGATCCTCGCGAATAGCAGCCTCAAGATCCTGGTGGGTGGAAGAGAGAATACGGACATCCACATCAATACTGTGACTCGAACCCACAGGGCGAATTTTACGCTCCTGCAAAACGCGCAATAACTTGGCTTGAAGATTAACTGGCATATCACCAATTTCATCTAAAAAAAGCGTTCCTCCCTGAGCCGCCCTTAACAGACCGTCATAGGAGCTGGTTGCGCCAGTAAACGCTCCCTTCACATGACCAAAGAGTTCAGACTCAAGTAAATGCTCTGGAATTGCACTACAGTTTAAAGCGATAAAGGCGTGTTGCGCGCGGGAACTGGCGCGATGAATCGCTTGCGCTAACAGTTCTTTACCCGTGCCGCTCTCACCACGGATTAAAACACTGGCGTCAGACTGAGCCACCATTTTGGCCTCATTGAGTAATTCTGCAAGGCGATCCGATCGACTGATAATATGAGCACGCCAATCTTCCTTGACCTCATTCTTTTGCTCTGAGCTTACTCGATAAATAGAGAGCGCTTCAGCGATCTTGTCGAGTAACACCTTGCCTTCAAAGGGTTTGGTTAAGTAACCAAAGACGCCTCTCGTGGTCGCTTCAACTGCATCGGGTATGGTGCCATGGGCGGTAATCAAAATCACCGGAAGTAGCGGATGGCGCTGACGAATTTCATCAAACAGACGCAGTCCATCAATACCTGGTAATTGCACATCACTAACCACGAGTTGCGGGCGCTCCATGGCAATCTTAGCCAAGGCTTCCTCGGCCGTGGTGGCAGCAGAAATCCGATAACCGGCAGCCTCCAACCGCATAGTTAGAAGCCGCAATAAATCGGTATCATCATCAACAATTAATATGTGCGCACTCATAAGTCAAATAATACCTTAATACTTCATGAATCAGGTATTACCAGAAAAAAAGGAGGTCCCTAAGGGGCCTCCTTGAGTGGTTCAGTCTAGCCTTTCTCATTAATGACCAGGGGCTCTTTCGAGAGCATTGTCACGCATGGCTTTGGCTTTTAAAAAAGCACTGTTAGTTTGCGCAACCGTGGTATCGCCTGAGTAAAACTCAGCAAGAATTTGATCTGTTGTATTCATGTAATTACTGACAGCATCAGCTTCAGCCACACCGGTGATCTGTTTTTCCAGTTGCTGAAAACACAGGTAATGCGCTTTAGCAAAGGCTTTAACCAACGGTTTTTGGTTAGGCGTAATCTTATTGTGGTTTGCCAGCAGATCCAATTTGTTATCGCTTTGTTCATTGGCTACCAATAATGGACCAATCACCTCTTGTTTAACTTGTGGGTCTGCTGTGAGTTGATCACAATCCTTAACGGCCTGCATTAAGGATTTTCTATGGTTACTTGCCACAGTCGCTACGGAGCCTTGGGTGAGAGTACTCGGGTGAGCTTGATCAGTGCCATTTTGAGATTGAGCGTGAGTTGACTGACTCTCTTGGGTTTCAACATTGCTCAGCGCCTTAGCAACTCTTTTTCTATACTGATCAGAATATTTATACATTGTGACATCACGATTTTGATCGGCCAATTTTAATAAACATTGATCAAACTCTGCTGTCCCTTGCTTTAGGGAATACCCACGACATTGCTCTTTCAAAAAGGACAAATAAAAAGGATCCAACTCCTTTAAGTCAATGGGAGGTGCTTGAACTGTTGGACTGTGGGGAATAGCACAGGAACTGACTAGCGCAACCAATCCCAATAGTAAAATAGACTGTATAAGATTTTTTTTGTGGCATGCAAACATATAAAACCTCTAACCAATAAAGTACCATTAGCTTATCACTTTTGGACAAGGAATAGCCATGAGCGAAGCGAAACTTTATCGACCAGACTGGAGCCATGATGAGGCTAACCTAGCCTATGATAACAGTAGGGCGGTAGCCAATGTTTTGGAGATCACACATCAATGGAGTACAGACAGTGATGCATTGGCAAGTCAGTGGCCACACCAGGAGACGATTAGTTATGGCACGCACTCCAGGGAACATATTCAACTTTTTCTGCCATCCCAAGTGACCGATACGCTGATGATATTTATCCATGGTGGCTATTGGCAGATGAGGGCTAAGGAGGATTTTTATTTTCTGAGTAAGCCCTATCTTTCACGGGGTATTGCCATGGCCTATATAGGCTATCCCTTAGCCCCTGAATATCCTCTTAGGGCTATTGTCCAAAGTGTGGATCACGGATTAAGAAAGCTACAAGACCAGTATGGTCATTTATTTAAACATCAAACTTTATGTGGTTGGTCTGCAGGAGCACATCTTGCCCTGATGAGCGAGAGTAATGCTTGGATTAATCAACGACTGTTGATCAGTGGCATCTATGATCTTGCTCCTTTAGTCAAAACCCGCTTTTTTCCCGCGCTTCAAGTGAGTGAAGAAGAATTGTTAACCCTCTCACCCCAGCATAGATCGATAAAACCCAACACCCATTTATGGGTAGGGCAAGAGGAATTACCTGAGTTACAACGTCAATCCATTGATTACTCAACGGTTAATTCTCCTAACGGGACTTTAAGCATTATCCCCAACTGTAATCACTTTACTGTTTTAAACATGCTGTTAATACCAAGTCGTGTATACCCACCTACAACACCCTAGGCATTATTGAGCATCATCAAAATAACGCCCAGGGTGATGGGTAGCGCATAGGGAACACCGCGTCTTGGTCTTTGGTATTGGTACCAAAGACTAATAACCCCGCCCATGATGAGTGAATAAAGAACAACCAAAAAGAAATCGGTTCGAGAAAAAAATAAAGAAACCATCATCAATAATTTGATATCCCCAGCACCACACCAAGCCCGTTTAAATAGCGTAAAACCAATGAGCCACACAATTAACACGGTCATTAAGCTGTGTGTCAGGTGAGTGATACCCTCTTGAGCGATCAATACCAAAGCAATGAAGCTGCCGATAAAAATAAGTTGATTGGGGATGAGACGGTGTCTGATATCACATATAGTAGCTAAAAACAAAAGAGGTAATAACGTTAGGTTATAGTACATATTAAAAAATAGGTGCTCATCCTTTACAGTAGTTAAAACAATTATGAGAAGTAAAAAATAGTTAAGGATGATAAAAAACACTATTTTTAATGCGTAATTTTGTTGTAAAATGTAACAATATATTACAAAAGGAACAGCTCCATGAAATCACTGTTTCGTTTCTACACCATGACCAAAGAGCTTGATGCGCAATCACCCTATCAAGATATTGATAGTGTGGGAAAAGAGATTTTGTTTATGGTTGGTAATGCTAGGCTCCACAATCAGTTAATTGGCGTGAGCGATATTTTAAGGCAACAAGAATTGGCTTCCCCCGCCACTTTACATGCACGTTTGAAACAATTGCGAGACAAAGGATTTATCGAAATTTTGCCAGGCGAAGACAATCGTTTTAAATATTTAAAACCCTCTGCGCTGGCATTGGATTACTTTCATCAACTTTCAAAATTTCTCAAAAAATCAGCGCAGCTAAGCTAAATACTCAGCGATCAGTCCCACCGTCACGAAAGAGCCGGTCACCACAATACGATCTGTCGGCCGCGCCTTTTTGAATAACGTCTCTAAGGCCTCAACAAATGAGGGATGCTGGAAAACTTGTCCACCCTGTTCAATAATGATTTCACTCAATTGCTGGTCCGTAGCGCCTCTCGGGTCAGGCACACTCGCCACGTGCCATTCATCCACCACCTCTTTTAGGCATTCCACCACCCCTTTCATATCCTTGTCTTTTAACATACCAAACACCATCCATGTTCGACCCGATACAGGATGAGCTATTAAGTTTTTTCGTAATTCCAAAGCACCATGAGGATTATGAGCAACATCCAACACAATCAAACAGTGCCGTTTAATGACTTGATAGCGTCCTGAAATAAAAACTGATTTCAATGCCTGTTGGTAATCGGGCAAGGTGATGGACAATTGCTCCTTCAATAACACCAAGGCAGCTATGGCTGCCGCAGCATTACGTCGCTGAAAATCACCCTCTAGTGCAGGAGGAGGAAGCGGCGCTAAGGCTAAGCCAAAGCCAGAGAATGCATAATGTCCATCCTCTTCAATCAAAGAAAAATCTCTTCCCCATAAACTTAAGGGAGCGCCAATGTCTTGGGCATGGCGAATAAGACTGTACGGCGGATCAGGATCAGCACAAAGGGCAGGAACGCCAGCCCGAAAAATCCCTGCCTTCTCGCGACCAATGTCCTCGCGGTTATCCCCCAGATATTCAACATGATCAATACCAATACTGGTCACAACAGACACTGAGGGAGTAAAAATATTCACGGCATCTAAACGCCCACCAAGCCCGACTTCCAGAATCATGACATCGACACGCTGCTCAATAAAAATAGACACCGCAGCGAGCGTACCAAACTCAAAAGGAGTGAGTGTAATCTCTCCCCTCGCCTCTTCGATTGTCTGAAAATGCTGACAGAGTAACTCATCACTGATCCACTGATTACCCAGTTTGATGCGTTCGTTATAACGCACTAAATGGGGAGAGGTATAAACACCCGTTGAATAACCAGCCTCCATCAATATGGTATTTAAAAAAGCACAAGTAGAACCCTTTCCATTGGTACCGGCAACGGTGATCACCGGGCAATGGGGCGTCAGCCCCATCTTTCTTGCCACCCGTTTCACTCGCTCTAAACCAAGCTCAATGACCTGTTGGTGAAGTGCCTGCTGATAACTCAGCCATTGTTGTAAAGAAAACGTGGACGTCGGTTGTGTTGACACGCCTAAAATAAACCCACAACTTGACCATTGGCATCAATATCAATTTTCTCTGCTGCAGGCACCTTAGGTAAACCTGGCATGGTCATCATATCGCCACAAATCGCCACCACAAAGCCAGCGCCATTAGCGATGCGGACTTCTCTTACATGAACGGTATGTCCCTCTGGAGCCCCTTTTAGAGCAGGATCCGTGGAAAAAGACATTTGGGTTTTGGCCATACACACTGGGAAAGACCCGTAGTGTTTATCCCATTCCCGTAATTGTTTTAGCGCGCTCTCAGCGAAAGTCACTTGCCCTGCCCGATAGATTTTAGTGGCCACCGCCTTAATTTTGTTCTCCAGCGTCATCTCGCTGGGATAAACAAACTGGTGAGAGGGATTGGACTTCTCGCAAATCTCTACAACAGCCTTAGCCACTGCCTCAGCTCCCTTCCCACCCTCAGCCCAGTGTTTAGCCAACACAAAATGACCACCTAAAGCCTCTACACGCTCACGCAACACGGCGATTTCAGCCTCAGTGTCAAAGGTAAAGTGATTAACCGACACAACACAGGGGAGTCCCAAATGTGTGCGAATATTGTCCATATGCCGCTCTAAATTGACCAAGCCTTTTTTAAGCGCTTCAACGTTCTCTTTATTTAAATCGTCCTTGGCCACTCCCCCATGAAATTTAAGGGCGCGAATGGTGGCCACTAACACCACTGCCGCCGGGTTAAGCCCTGCCATACGGCATTTGATATCAATAAACTTTTCAGCGCCCAAATCAGCACCAAAGCCTGCTTCAGTGACCACGTAATCTGCCATTTTAAGACCCGCTTTGGTTGCGATCACAGAATTGCAGCCATGGGCAATATTGGCAAAGGGTCCGCCATGAATAATGGCCGGATTATTCTCAAGGGTCTGTACCAGATTAGGTTTTATGGCGTCCTTAAGGAGAGTGGCCATAGCACCGTGAGCTTTTAAGTCACTGGCATAAATAGGAGTACGATCACCTTGACGGTAACCAATAATAATTCTGCCCAGTCTTTCTTTGAGATCCTGCAGAGAACTGGCTAAACACAAAATAGCCATCACCTCAGAGGCCACAACAATGTCATAACCATCCTCACGAACAAAACCATTGGCTGTGCCACCCAGACCCACAACAATTTTGCGTAAAGCACGGTCATTCATATCCACTACTCGTTTCCACTGAATCAAGCGAGGATCAATTTTTAAGTCATTACCATGGTTAATATGGTTATCGATCAAGGCTGAAAGAAGATTATGCGCCGCCGCAATCGCATGAAAATCCCCAGTAAAATGCAAGTTAATATCTTCCATAGGCACAATCTGTGCATAGCCGCCGCCAGCAGCTCCCCCTTTAACACCAAACACTGGCCCCAGAGAAGGTTCACGCAAACAAATCATGGTTTTCTTACCAATGCGATTGAGGGCATCACCTAATCCCACCGTGGTGGTGGTCTTGCCTTCCCCTGCAGGGGTGGGACTAATGGCGGTCACCAACACCAACTTACCATCTGGTTGATTCTCGAGGGTCTTTAAATACTCTAAGGAAATTTTGGCCTTGTAGTGTCCATAGGGCTCTAGATATTCATCTGCGATCCCCAAACGATTCTTTGCAATGGTTGTAATTCTTTCAAGCTTAGCCTGTTGTGCAATGGCGATATCAGATTGCATTATCCCTCTCTCCCTGTTCACATTTATAAAATTAAAATAGCTCTAAAGTCGTTCACATTGGTTAATGTGGGTCCAGTGATGACCAAATCATTTAGCTGCTGAAAAAAACTGTACCCATCATTATTGGCAAGAAACGCTTTTGCGGACAATCCCAAACGTTCAGCGCGCGTTAAGGTGTCTGGCGTGATCAGCGCCCCAGCATTGTCCTCTGTACCATCGACACCATCGGTATCGCAGGCGAGCGCAAAGACGTTATCCATACCGCCTAGGGCTACACTTAAGGCCAATAAAAATTCTGTGTTGCGCCCGCCTCGTCCTGAGCCACGAACCGTCACCGTGCTTTCCCCTCCTGATAGAAGTAAACAAGGCCGGGCAATGGGTTGAGCGTGACGCAATACTTGCTTGGTGATTCCAGCATGAATGAGAGCCATATCTCGGGCTTCTCCCTCAAGGGAGTCACCTAATATTAAAGGCGTAATCCCCTGCTCTAGAGCAAACTTTGCAGCCGCCTCTAGAGACATTTGCGGCGTGGCAATTAGATGATATTGATTAGACGCTAAGCGTGTGTCCCCAGGTTTAGGGGTTTCCTTTTTAGCTGCTCTCAAGTGTTCAATAACAGCCAAAGGCTCGGTTATGCGGTATTTCTCAATGATGGCAAGGGCATCTTTAAAGGTTGTCGGATCAGCCACCGTGGGACCAGAGGCAATGACTGAGGGATCATCTCCTGGTACATCGGAAATCAGTAAGGTCCATACTTTTGCTGGGGCACAGGCCAAGGCTAACTGGCCTCCTTTAATGGCGGAGAGATGTTTACGCACACAATTCATTTCATCAATGGTCGCCCCACTTTTCAGTAAGGCTGCATTGATGGCCTGTTTATCCTTTAAACTCAAACCCGGTGCCGGAGCGGTTAACAGTGCAGAACCTCCTCCCGAGATTAAACACACCACCAAATCCTCTTCGGTTAATCCTGTCACTAGCTGTAAAATGCGCTCTGCAGCCTCAAGACCACTTTGATCAGGGACTGGATGACTGGCTTCGACCACCTCCACAAAACGCGTTGGCACCTTATGACCATAGCGCGTAACCACAAGGCCCGTTAAAGGATGAGGCCAATGGTCCTCAAAAGCCTGTACCATAGAGGCAGCAGCCTTACCGGCACCCACCACAATTGTTCTTCCCCGTGGCGCTGGTGGGAGATAATGAGGCAATGAGCGCTTGGGATCTGCCGCATTAATAGCCTGTTGCATTAACTGTATGAGCCATTCTCTGGCATTATTAGCATTAACCACGAGCTGTTCCAATGAAATGAGATGTTTACTGTAATCCTGTATTGTAGAGTTTTAAGTAAAATCTGACCAACAATTTGACTTATAACAATTCTAAACAAATCTTAATTTCTTTATACTCTCAGTTATGCGTTAATTGAGTAAGTCATAAGCTTCTGTTTTTAAACGTTTTACATTGCAATGCAACATGAGGAGATAAATACTGTGTTTGATTCAAGAAAATTACTCGCCGATACGGACGCTGAATTATGGAGCGCGATGCAAAAAGAGTATCGACGTCAAGAGGACCATATTGAGTTGATTGCCTCTGAGAATTACGCCAGTCCTGCTGTACTTCAAGCACAGGGATCTGTTTTAACCAATAAATACGCAGAAGGCTATCCTGGCAAACGCTATTACGGTGGCTGTGAATTTGTGGATATTGCTGAAGCCTTAGCGATTGAGCGTGTTAAAAAACTCTTTGGCGCGGAATACGCAAATGTACAACCTCATTCAGGCTCACAGGCCAATGCGGCTGTTTATATGGCCGTACTGCAACCCGGGGACACGATTTTAGGGATGTCACTTGCCCATGGTGGTCACCTAACCCATGGTGCCAGCGTTAACTTTAGTGGCAAACTCTACAAAGCGGTTAGCTATGGGTTAAACCCAGAAACAGAATTACTGGATTACGATGAAGTGGCAAGACTTGCTGAAGAACATAAACCCAAAATGATCATCGCCGGTGCCTCTGCCTATTCCATGGAAATCAATTGGCAACGCTTCAGAGAAATCGCAGACAGCGTGGGCGCGTATTTATTGGTTGATATGGCGCACTATGCTGGATTGGTGGCTGCAGGAGAGTATCCCAGCCCCGTCGGTATCGCTCATTTTGTGACTTCGACCACCCATAAGACGCTCAGAGGTCCACGTGGCGGCATTATTCTGTCCTCAAGCGAATTTGAAAAACCGCTTAACTCGCTCATTTTCCCTGGCATTCAGGGTGGACCATTAATGCATGTGATTGCCGCTAAAGCTACGGCGTTTTTAGAGGCCTCTCGCCCTGAGTTTAAAACCTACCAACAACAAGTGAAAGCCAACGCCAAAGCCATGGCAGAGGCTTTTATTGAAAGAGGATTAAGGATTGTCTCAGGCGGAACGCAAAGCCACGTGTTTCTCATGGACTTGCGCGCTAAATCGATTACGGGTAAAGCCGCTGAAGCTGCCTTAGGTAAAGCCCATATCACGGTTAACAAAAATGCCATTCCCAATGATCCAGAAAAACCCTTTGTCACCTCTGGTATCCGTATTGGTACCCCTGCAGCCACCACTCGTGGTTTTGGTGTTGATGAAATTAAAGAGGTGGCTAACTGGGTGTCTGACGTTTTGGAAGCACCAGAGGACCAAGCCGTGATTGATAAAGTGATTAGTCAAGTTGGTCAGTTATGTCACCGCTTCCCGGTTTACCGATAAGTCACCATAACGATAATTTTTAAAATAATACAACAATAAAAAAAACCACATATTCCTAGAATAAAGTAGGAGGAGATAATTATGGCAGGTCAACACTTTTTGTTTGTCCCAGGACCCAGTAACGTGCCAACTCGTGTACTCAGAGCCATGGCAGTGCCCATGGAGGACCATCGCTCACCCACCTTTCCTAAGCTGACTTTGGAAGTATTAAATGGTCTTAAAAAGGTATTTAAAACAGAGAAAGCTTACCCCATTCTCTTCCCTTCCTCTGGCACGGGTTGTTGGGAAGCGGCGCTTAGCAATACCTTAAATCCAGGTGACAAGGTATTGGTTTCCCGCTTCGGTCAGTTCAGCCACCTGTGGGCAGACATGTGTGTGCGTTTGGGGTTTGATACCGACATCATCGAAGTGGAATGGGGTGTTGGTGCTCCCGTTGAGGAGTATCGTCATCGACTCAGTCAAGATAAGAATCACCTTATCAAGGCAGTGCTTGTTTGTCACAACGAGACCGCCACGGGGGTGGTCAGCAATATTAAAGCGATTCGCCAAGTAATGGATGATTTAAAGCATCCTGCCCTACTCATGGTTGATGCAGTGAGTAGCCTTGGCAGTATTGATTTTCAAATGGATGCCTGGGGTGTAGATGTTTGCGTGTCAGGTTCACAAAAAGGACTGATGTTACCCGCCGGAATGGGCGTAACCTGTGTTAGCGAAAAAGCCATTGAGGCCAGTAAACACAGTCGATATCCCCGCTGCTATTTTGATTATCAAGATATGCTTAACAATAACGCCAAAGGCTATTTTCCTTATACACCATCGATTCCCATGCTCTATGGTTTACGAGAATCATTGCGCATGATCGAGGAAGAGGGACTAGACAATATTTTAAGTCGCCATGAGCGCTTAGCCAAAGGCGTTCGCGCCGCCGTCACTGAAGGGTGGAAGTTGTCTTTATGTGCAGCTGAGGCCAAATGGTACTCAAACTCCGTCTCGGCGATTAGGGTTCCTGAGGGTGTTGATGCCGTTAAAGTTATTGCACGTGCTTACCAGAAATACCAACTCTCCCTTGGCGCTGGGCTTGCTCGCCTATCTGGTAAAGTCTTTCGTATTGGCCATTTAGGCGATTTAAACGAATTAATGCTGATGGGAGCGATTGCGGGAGCAGAAATGGCGATGATTGATGAGGGAGTAAAAGTGGAAAGAGGCAGCGGTGTTGCAGCTGCCATGAAAGTTTGGCAGTCATAAAATAGTAGTTAATTAAGGAGTTATTTAATCGTGAGTCATCGTGTTGTATTTTTAGATAGGGCCTCTCTTAAGGCTACAGTCAGAAAACCATTTTTTGCAGAGGATTACGTTGAGTTTGAAAAAACCGATAGTCAGTCCATTGTTGAAAGACTAAAAGGGGCCAGTGTAGCGATCACCAATAAAGTGCCACTTCGCGCTGAGACGCTCAAAGCGTTACCTGATTTGAAAATGATTGCTGTTGCGGCAACGGGCTATGATGTTGTGGATATACCCTATTGCAAGGAGCATGGTATTGCGGTCGCCAATATCCGTAATTACGCAGTGCATACCGTTCCTGAACACGCTTTTGCTTTAATTTTAGCCTTAAGACGCAACATCCTGGCTTACCGTCAGGATGTGGAAGCTGGAGTTTGGCAACGCTCAGAACAATTTTGTTTTTTCAACCATCCCATAGGCGATCTACACGGTGCCACCTTAGGGATTATTGGAGAGGGCGTATTGGGAGAAGCCACCGCCAAAATAGGCCAGCACGGTTTTGGTATGAAAGTGTTATTTGCAGATCATGCTCCACCAAAAAAACCGAACATTGACTTTACTCCCTTTGAACAAGTTATTCGAGACTCTGATGTTATCTCCATTCATTGCCCCTTAACCCCTGAAACACGCAATGTGATTGGAGAAAAGGAACTCAAAATGATGAAACCTACCGCCATTCTCATTAACACATCACGTGGCGGTTTAGTGGATGAACAGGCCTTAATTAAAGCCTTAGAGGAAGGTTGGATTGCGGGAGCAGGCTTTGACGTATTGACCAGCGAGCCACCCACTAACGGTCATCCTTTACTGGATATCCGACGCCCTAACTTTATTTTAACTCCTCACGTTGCTTGGGCATCGGATGGGGCCATGCAGTTTTTGGCTGATCAACTGATTGATAATATTGAACTGTGGTTTAAAGGGTCCCCACAGCATCTTGTGACCTAAACTCGTGTCACCTCAACCACCCATTGAGCGATAGCATCCAACAGTTCAGGAGCATCGCCAATGGCGCTGGTTTGATGGAAGTGAACATGGGGATGCGCTTCTTTTAATTGCATCATGATTTTGGGTAAATCCTCTCTTAAGTGCCCACCTTGAGCCATAAACAGAGGAACAATTGAAATGCGATCAAAGCCTTGTCCCGCCAATTCATTTACCGTATGCGTTAAGCTGGGTTCCATTAACTCAAGAAAAGATAAACGAATTTCTTCATGAGGTAAGGCCTGATTCAGTCTTTGGGTGATCAGTTGAAAGGGCTGAGCCCAACGAGGGTCACGTGCGCCGTGAGCGAATAACACAATGGCACGCTTCATGATCTTCCCGTACTGCCAAAACCCCCGCTACCACGGTGACTGTCTGTGAATTCTTCAACTACCTTAAGCTGAACTTGCATCACTGGCACAATAACCAATTGGGCAATTCTCTCCAGAGGTTTTAATTCAAAGGCAGTTTGACTGCGGTTCCACAGAGAGACCATTAATTGCCCTTGGTAATCAGAGTCAATGAGTCCCACCAAGTTACCAAGCACAATGCCGTGCTTATGTCCTAACCCAGAGCGTGGCAGGATCATTCCTGCATAGTGTGGATTTTCTATATGAATAGCAATCCCCGTTGCAATAAGTTCGCTTGCACTTGGTTGAATGATCATCGTCTCATGGATACAGGCTCTTAAATCTAATCCAGCAGCCCCTGAAGTGCCATAGCTTGGGAGCAAGTCTTGCGTTAAACGTTGATCCAAAATCTTCAACTGTAATTCGTTCATTGTTCCTTATCCTGATTAAAGTAAAGTGAATACATGCTCAACGATACCTTCAGCGATACATTTTTTATTGGCTCTTGCTAAAGGATGTTGTCCATGTTGATCAATAATGACCACCTCATTGTCATCATGGCCTAATGCATGATGGGCATTATTGGCAACAATGACGGGAATGTTTTTCGCTAGACGTTTCTGGGAGGCATACTCATCGATATGATTGGTTTCAGCGGCAAAGCCCACACAAAAAGGAGGGGCTGATCGTTGAGCCACACTGGCCAAAATATCCACCGTAGGGGCCAACTCAAGAGTAAAGGAGCCTGCGGACTTTTTTATTTTCTGCATGGCTGATTGTTGCGGTGTGTAATCTGCCACGGCCGCCACTGAGAAAAACACCTCTTGATCCTCAATATGCTCTGTCACGGCATTAAACATTTGCTCAGCACTGACAACGGAAATCAGTTGTGCGCCAAGAGGAGGAGTAAGTGCCACAGGACCGCTGATAAGAGTCACCTCCGCTCCCCGAGCTAACAGCGCCTCCACAATGGCGTAACCCATCTTGCCTGAGCTGTGATTGGTAATGGCTCTCACAGGATCAATACTCTCCATGGTGGGTCCCGCTGTGACCAGGACGCGTTTTCCTGCCCAGGTTTTGTGAGTTAGAGCGCGTTCTATCATCAACATAATAGTCTCAGGCTCTTCCATTCTGCCCTCACCCACTTCACCACAGGCTTGATTGCCACTGGCTGGCCCAACAATAAGAACTCCGTCCTGTTTCAGCTGTTCGATATTGCGCTGCGTGGAGGGCTGTGCCCACATTTCACGGTTCATGGCAGGCGCTACCAATAGAGGGCAATTGCGCGCCATGGCGGTGGTAGTTAAAAGATCATCGGCTACACCGCTTGCCAATTTGGCAAGCACATTGGCTGTTGCAGGAGCGATGAGCATGGCCTCGGCCTTTCTTGTGGCCTCAATATGGGCCATACGGTTTGGTATTCTTGGATCCCAAATATCAGTTAGCACCACCTGACCCGTGAGAGCTTGGAAGGTTACTGGCGTGATAAAGTGGGTGGCCGCCTCACTCATCATAACCTGAACAAGATAGCTTCTCTCTTGCAATAAGCGCACCAAGTAGGCAGATTTATAAGCTGCAATTCCCCCGGTAATACCCAATAGAATGTGTTTTTGCTGAGGAGTTGTCATGAGAATAGGTATGAAGCGTCTGTTGAATCAAGAGATTAATGGAAAAAAGAGACTTTAAATGCCCACGGCATACAAAATCACGGCCAATACTATAATGACCACCACCAGGGTCTGTACCATTTCCATCCACATATTAGCGCTCTTTTAATTATTGCGTAATTTGCATTCTAACAAAATTAATCAAACATGCGGATGTGCTTCTATCCATTTTAATCGTTCAGTTAAGGTTTGTGACCAGCGCTTGGCAATCCCTTCAGTGGTACAGATATGATCTAAGTCTTCTACTTTCGGCCTGTGTTGACGACAAATCTCTTGTACTTGTCTCACATTATAGCGACATTGACTTATTGATACGGGCACCCATTCATCATCAGGGCAAATCAACCCAGGCTCTACAACCTTAAAATACCAGCCGGTTAACAGTTGCTCGACGATAAAAGCCGTTAATCCTTTGGTTTCAAATTTAGCATCGATTTTCCAGCAAGGATGACGAGGTTGCGTAATTTGCAGATAGGCCTGACCGATTTTCCATACATCGCCAATGTGCACATTGGTTTCATTGAACAAATGATGGGATAAATTCTCACCCAGAGAGCCTGGCTGAAGACGATTACTGATTTCAGGGAAGAATTGCTGAAGCTCTCTATAATGGGCATTGGGATAATAGTGCACGGCTTTATCAGGACCACCGTGTACGGATAAATCCGCTTGCATATCGCCGGTAAAACCTTTGACCGAACAATACACAGGCTCCCTGACTTCCTCTTTATTAATACCCGAGGGAGTGCCTGTTTGACGGATAGCTGTAATCGACCCCACAAAAATGCGCGTCACTGTCTCTCCAATAGTTATAAAATACATTACCTCTTTTGCTTAAAAAAGTCATTAAAATCAGCAAATTAACAAATCGGATGTTAAATATTGGTAGAAAACGCAACAAAACTTGAATGAAATGCGCCTTTATGCCATAATTTCGGTTTAATTTTAGTTGTTCTTGGAGATAGCCATGGCACGCGTATGTGCAGTGACAGGAAAAAAACCAATGGTTGGCAATAACGTTTCACACGCCAACAATAAAACCAAACGCCGTTTTCTGCCAAATTTGCAGTATCGTCGTTTCTGGGTTGAAAGTCAGAATCGCTGGATCCGTTTACGTGTATCCAACGCTGGTCTTCGTTTAATCGACAAAAAAGGCATTGACGTTGTCTTGGCTGAATTAGGCGAAAAAGGTCTTCAGGCCTAATACAAAAGGATATTAATCATGCGTGATAAAATCAAACTTGAGTCAACAGCAGGAACTGGCCATTTTTATACTACGACAAAAAATAAAAAGACCACCCCTGAAAAAATGGAAATCATGAAATTTGATCCTGTTGCTCGTAAACATGTACCCTATAAAGAAGCCAAGATCAAATAATTAGCAAGTTGTAGTTAACACATTAAAAATCCCCTTTGAGCACGAGCCGTTTCCTTAAAGCGTTGAAGAAATAGGGCCTAAGTGGTAAAAATACTTCGTGGGCTCAACGTTTTTCTAGTTACTTTATTGACGTAGAAATCTTCGTCAGCCCCTGCGGAGGCTGACTCTCCGGAAATTAATCCTTTCGATGCGACGATCAAGGCCCATAAGAAGGACCACCCTAGATCAAGGCTGCCCGCATCCCGCCTGATAGCGGCGGCATCCAGATCAATTTCTGTAAGAACCCGACCTGCAACCACTTCGGCAAGCCCGAAGAGGGGGACATCGCCAAGTGGTCCAAGAAGGGCCAAGCTCGCTACAAGGTGTCCAGCGCCACCAAGGCCTACCCGCACCTGATTTGCAGGTCCTGCGGCACACCCTTTCTCATCATGAGCAACCTCGGAATCCAAGAAGGGCTCTAACGCATACAGGCGGTCGCCGAGGTCGCCTTGGCCGAGCCGTCATGTCCCGACGAGGACTGCGATTGCCACGGCCTGGACGTCTCCGCCGGCAAGCCGTTCAAGTCGACATTCGGCAGTACCATGGCGGCCTCGCCCCGCTGGAAGTACATGACCTTCTCCAAGACTTTCTCAGCGGCCAAGTCCAGCACGCTGCGCCAACGCAAGAGCCAAAAGAACAAGCGGTTATTCGAGATGCTGGCGATCTTCTGGGGCCTGCTGCAACTTCCTAATCGAGGGTGATGGCAAGAAGACGCCGGCGATACGGCTGGGGCTCGTAAGAGGCCCGGTGCGCTATGAGAACGTCCTCTACTTCATGGGTACATAGCCAATCGGGAGCTTTTCGTTTAGCTTCGTCTCAGCTCACATGCTCAGTCCAGGTCCGCGCGGGACTTGTCGCTTCGATTAAAGGGGCTACTCCCGCTCCTCTCTTTCATTCTAGAAACTCAACTCAGAATGAGGGGCGCAGGCGATTGAAAGAAGGCGGTCAAAATCAGCGAGGGCGGCTCTGAAGTCGGGTCTTTGATCTCCATACACCATGACACTGATGAATCGTAGGTAAGCCGCTTCGATGGCAGGATTGGATGAGGCCTCTTCCATCGCCATTTTCAACTCCTGCACTGGCTTATCGGCTAACTCGGGATGTTGCGCCATGAAATCGTAGGCATCCTTCTTGATGGCGTCACGCATCAAGTTCGATAGCAACCCATGGTTCGCGAACGCCTCTGGGGCCAGCCGATTTATTTCGTGAATATCATAGATATGTCTAACCAGTGTTGGATCCAATAAACGATGCTTTGTGGTGTCTACCGAATTCTTTTCGATGGATCGCATATGCATCGCAAGCCTTCGCGGAAATGAGATCAACTTTTCGATCGCCGCCTCGGTCAAATCAACGCAATCCATCTTTACGGCTGACTTGGGATCGACTCCGCGCAATCGGTCAAACAACGACTCGGCGCTGCGGCTGACCTTGGGCATGGACAGGCTTGTGTGATTGAGCTCAATCTGTAAGCGGCTCCGCATATCTCCTGGCTTATCGAAATGCGAGGAGTATCTGACGTTGAACGTGATGTATGTATTATTGTCTCTGGCGTCGATCGCAACCTTCGTCGTCCTGCCGTCAACGACATACGTCTCTTCGAACTGTTCTGGATCAAATCCCTCCGCGATCAACGCATTCACCACCGTCTGCCTCAACTTGCTGAGAGTGGGTCTGAGCTTGTTTTCTGGCATAACTACACCTTTCTTGAGGACGACTTTGATATCTATATCCTCAGAAAGTCTTTCCAGCAACCCATAGGCCTTGGAAAGGCAGGTGCCCCCGCAGAAAACCAGATCGAATGTCGGGTCTTTGATTTTGGACAACGCAGTAAGAGCAGCGGCCACATGGAAGTCTTTTTCAAGCGCGAATGCGTCGACCGACTACCCCTCTTCGTTAATCAGGTCGACAATCTGAGTCGCTTCATTTTTTTCAATCTACCTCATACACCACCGCTCTTTTTCCGAATCCAATCTTGCGACGAACTCTTGCTTTTCCGACAGAAATAATGGGTAGCATTGGGACTTGCGTGCTAGTTCCGTCGCGCAATGCCCTTGCTTCCTTGCTTACATCGGCCTTGATGCCTAGCTTGCGCATGGCTTCCAACCCGATTGCCACGAGCGTGCCGTCTGGAACGACTTTATCCGACAGAGATGACTTTCTGCCACGGGCATAAACGCCATATCCAACTCGGACTATCAATCCATCGTTTACGAGTTCGCTTACTGCGCGGCTTACTTGTCGATAGTCGCCGAAACGATCGAACTCTTTGCGCAAGAACACACCATCCTTCGACGCCTTAAGGTCAGCGGCAATCCTTTCTTTGACTGTTGTGGGCATAGCAGGCTCCTGCAAACATAGGACATCAATGTCCTATGTTTGCACAAATGTCCTATGTTTGCAAGCCCTATTTGACGGTAAACCCCACATGGTGCTCGACCGACGTGGGCCATTTCACCTACAAGCTCGGGCCGGCGATGAAACCCGCGAAGCCACTGCGCGCAGGCGGCCCCAACGATACCATCAAACGCAGCGCGCGCGTCTGATGCGCAATCGACACGCTTCTATCGAGGCAGTTCGAGCAGCTCTGCGAGGCACGAGATGAAACCAACCGCAGGGCCAAGGAGGCCGAGGAAAGCGACACGTAGGCGGCTCGCGCGCCAAAAAGACTGGGCCTCCGAAGAGGCCCAATCAGGTCAATCAGCCGACCCTAAATTTCAACACTTTAAGGAAACGATTCGCTTTGAGCGGTTTTTTTGTTTGTTAATTGTCCATTAATAATGTTAATCGGTAAGCCAACGCGTCCACCTCACATTGACGTTACCCTTAATATTAATTCTCTACCACCATTCCAGCCGCAACAGTATCATTAGTTAACTCATCAATGATGATAAACGAGCCATTAGGTCGGTTGCTCTCATAATTATCAATATTGATGGGTTGTTGTACGCGAACTAAAACTTTTACGATATCGTTCATGGCCATTTTTTCTGTTGGAACATGAATTGAATGATTAATATCCAATTTATATTCAAGTGCAGCAATTTTGGCAGCCACCGTTTGTGTACCATGACGCAGAAGAAGTCGCTTACTCACATCTAATTCAGCGTTTGATAACCAGCAAATCAGTGCAGAAAAGCTCTTTTCTGTACGCGGAGGATGACTTTTTTGGGCAATCATGTCTCCGCGTGAGATATCCACTTGCTCACTTAAGGTAATCGTTACTGATTGCCCTGCTGTAGCACTCTTTAAGGCTCCATCATAAGTATCAATACTGGCCACCGTGGTATTTACCCCGGCAGGAAGAACCACTACCTCATCACCAACAGACACATGACCTGACTCAACACGCCCAAGATATAAGCGTCTTTCGTTAAGCTCACCGCTGTTTCTTACGCGATGCACCAACTGCACCGGAAAGCGAAAGGGCGCATGCTGAATATTTTCATCCACCTTAACGCTTTCAAGTACGTCAATTAAAGTATGGCCCTGATACCAAGGCATGGAGGTACCACGATCTACCACCATATCGCCTTGTAGCGCACTCATGGGTACCGCAATAATGTCATCAAAGCCTAAAGCATTGGCAAAAGTTAGAAACTCTTGATGAACTTGATTAAAAGTCTGTTCATCAAAATCCACTAAATCCATTTTGTTAATGGCGAGGATAATTTGGCGTATTCCCAATAAACGCACAATATGGGTGTGTCGACGGGTTTGTGTTAGTACCCCCTTACGCACATCCATTAAGATAATAGCCACATCAGCAGTACTCGCCCCGGTCACCATATTGCGTGTGTATTGTTCATGTCCTGGCGTATCAGCAATGATAAAACGACGTTTTGGAGTACTAAAATAACGGTAAGCCACATCAATGGTGATACCTTGCTCACGCTCAGCTTGTAACCCATCGGTGAGCAGTGCCAAATCTGTTTCAGACATGCCACGGCGCTGTGAAGTAGCACTAATTGCGGCCAACTGGTCTTCAAAAATAGCCTTACTGTCAAAGAGTAGGCGTCCGATTAAAGTGCTCTTGCCATCATCCACTGAACCGCAAGTGATAAATCTTAATAACTCAGTGTGTTGTTGTGTTGGTAAATGTTGATCCATTTAAAAATATCCCTGTTTTTTTCTGAGCTCCATGGAGGCCTCAGAGGTTTGATCATCCATTCTGGTGGCCCCTCTTTCAGTCACTGAGGTCACCGCCGTCTCAGCAATAATGGCCTCCACATCTTTGGCCTCTGAGGCAACGGGACAGGTACAGGTGATATCCCCCACCGTTCTAAAGCGAACCCATAACTCCTCCACCACTTCCTCAGGGCGAGGGGGCGTTAGCTCGGTCACTGGAACGAGTTGAATACCCCGTCTTACAACTGGACGTTTGTGAGCATAATAAATCTCAGGCACCGCCAAACGCTCTCGAGCGATGTAACTCCAGACATCAAGTTCGGTCCAGTTACTGATCGGAAAAACACGCATATTCTCACCTGGATGAACCCGAGCATTGTACAAACTCCAAATTTCAGGACGTTGGTTTTTAGGGTCCCACGCCCCAAACTCATCTCTAAAAGAAAAAATTCTCTCCTTGGCCCGCGCTTTTTCTTCATCACGACGAGCGCCACCGATACAGGCATCAAATTGAAATTCATTAATGGTGTCAACCAACGTGATAGCCTGCAGAGCGTTACGGCTATCGTTTTCCGACTTCACTCTGGCTCGACCCTGTTTAATGGTGTCCTCAACACGACGAACAATCAGCTTTTCTTTGAGCTCACTAACTCGTCGATCACGAAAGGCAATCACCTCAGCAAAATTGTGTCCCGTATCGATATGCACCAATGGAAATGGAAAAGCCAAGGGCCGAAATGCTTTTTCTGCTAAGCGGAGCAACACAATAGAATCTTTCCCCCCTGAAAACAACAAGGCAGGATTTTTAGATTGTGCAGCCACTTCACGCATAATGTGAATCGCTTCACTCTCTAACCTATCTAAATGATTTAACGCTGACACATTAACCTCACTAAACTACTTAAATTAAATTATTACTGTGCTATATGTAAGCCACACTCTTTGGTTTCAGGATGCTCCCACCACCAACGGCCGGAACGTTCAGACTCACCCTCAGCTACCGCTCTCGTACAAGGCTCACAACCAATACTCGGGTAACCTTGATCATGTAACGCATTATAAGGGACGTGATGCTCACGCACATATTGCCAAACCTCTTCCTGTGACCAATCAAGTAAAGGATTGTATTTGACCAAACCATGGTCACTGTCCCACAGGCTTTTCTCAAGCTGTTGGCGCGTCATCGACTGCTCACGCCTCAGACCAGTTAACCACGCTTGCTGGCCCTTAAGGGCTCTGGCTAAGGGCAACACTTTGCGTACTTTGCAACAGGATTTACGGGCTTCGATACTGTGATAAAAACCATTAGTGCCCTGCTGTTCAATTAATTGCTCCACGTCCTGCGCCTCAGGAAAGTAGACTTTAATGTGCAGTTGATACTGTTCAACTACGCGAGATAATAAGCGGTGAGTGGCTTCAGGTAGACGACCGGTATCTAAAGTAAAAATACCGACGGGCAATTTCTCCTTGGCAATCACATGAGTGAGCAACATATCCTCAACCCCAAGACTACTGGCTAAAACCACTTTGTGATGTTTTTGACAAATATCTCTTAACTCATCAATCAACTGTTGTTCACGTTGCGCTGTTGTCATGTTAAATCCTTAATAACTCTACCCGTCGACGAAACAAAGGAATCTGATCAACCGCTGCCTGATAGCTCTCTGTAAATACGTTTAATCCCTGCAATGCATGATCAAGGGTTTCACTTTCTTTTACTAAAAACGCATTAAAACCGCAGCGTTTTAAATAATAAAGCGTATCTTTAAATACATCACCGCTGGCTCTTAAGATGCCTTTGTAGTGATAAGCCTCTCTTAACAAACGAGCCAGTGAATGACCCCGTCCATCTGTAAAACTGTCATAGCGCACTTCAATTAAACTAATCTTACTTAAAATAGGCACCAATAAAGCCAAATCTTGGTCGGTACCGATACGAATCCCAAGCTCGCCTTGAAATTGCTCAAAGGCACTACTGTGCTCGAGATACAACTCAATCGGTATAATCACGTGAGAGTAAGATGACAACGTATTAAGGTCAGCTACTTCCTGAAAGGGATTCTCCACAATCACTTCGTTTAATATTTGCTTAGTCATGATTTACCTCAGTGTGTGCATCCTTTTGTCCGTAAACAGCGACTTTAAAAGGATCGAGCCCTAAGCGCTCCACCACATCAACAAAACGCTCTTCTGTGCTCTCGCGCGTCTCTAGATAAACAGTAATTAATGCTTCAATGGCCTGCGGAACATCCTCTTGTTTTAAGGATGGACCAATAACCTTACCGAGTCTAGCTGGTGCTTGCGAGCCACCAATAGTGATTTGATAAAATTCTTCACCGTGTTTATCAACACCTAAAATACCAATATGGCCAATATGATGGTGTCCACACGCATTCATGCAACCTGATATGTTGAGATCTAATTCACCAATATCGTACAAATAGTCCAAATCAGAGAATTGTTGTTGTATGGCCTGCGCTACAGGAATTGAGCGCGCATTAGCGAGCGAGCAATAGTCTCCCCCCGGGCAGGAGATAATATTTGACAGTAAACCAATATTGGCTGTCACCAAACCCCATTGGCGTAATGCCTCATAGACTTGAGGAATGGCGGTATTGGGAACATCTGGCAAAATCAAGTTTTGCTCGTGACTCACTCGAATGTCGCCAAAACCCACCTCTTCAGCTAGGCGGGCCACCACCTCCATTTGTTCTGCGCTCATGTCCCCTGGTGCGTGTCCCAAGGCTTTTAGAGACACCGTGATAGCTTTATATCCTGGCTGTTTATGCGCAAATACATTACGTTCATACCAGGCTTTTACATGGGGCTGATTAACAAAGTGTTTAACTTCCTCGGGTAACTCAGCAGCCAGAGTTTGATAGGGTTTTTCTGGAAACCGGGCTTTAATCCGTTTGACTTCCTCGTCAATTAAAGTGGTTGGACCATCTTTGATCCTTGACCACTCTTCTTCCACTGCAGCCGCAAATTTTTCGGCTGTCATGGCTTTCACTAAGATTTTAATTCTGGCTTTGTATTTGTTATCACGTCTACCATAACGGTTATAAATCCGTAAAATGGCATCAAGATAACTTAGTAAATGTTTTTCCGGTAAGAATTCACGGATAACAACACCAATCATTGGCGTTCTACCAAGTCCACCTCCCACCATCACTCGAAAGCCTAATTCACCTCGATCATTCAATAGGGCATGAAGGCCAATATCATGCACCAAGGTGGCTGCACGGTCTTCCCTCGAACCGTTAACGGCAATTTTAAATTTTCTGGGTAAAAAAGCGAACTCCGGATGAAAGGTAGACCACTGTCGAATAAGTTCGCAATAAACTCGAGGGTCAATAATTTCATCAAACGCCACACCTGCAAAATGATCAGTGGTTGTATTGCGTACGCAATTGCCACTGGTTTGAATGGCATGCATTTGTACATCCGCTAAATCAGAAAGAATATTGGGGACATCAGCAAGCTTAGGCCAATTAAATTGTATGTTCTGACGGGTGGTGAAATGCCCTGTGCCGCGGTCATAGGTGCGCGCAATATAAGCCAACTGCCTTAATTGTTTGCTTGACAGGACACCATAAGGAATGGCGATACGTAGCATAGGAGCATGGCGTTGAATATATAGACCATTTTGTAAACGTAGAGGTCTAAATTCCTCTTCCGTTAACTTGCCCTCTAAAAAACGTAAGGTTTGATCGCGGAATTGTGCGACTCGTTCGTTGACAATTTGTTGATCAATTTCGTCGTATATATACATAAAAAAATAGGCAGACCCATGAATTAGATCTACCTATTTTAGACGAAACTTATATACTTAATTAAACTAAAAAATTACGTAGTAATAACTTTTCGTTATAAAAAATTATACGTAGGCTTTGAGTGTACGAGAGAAACGCTCTAGGGCCGTAATACCACTCCCCTCAGCTTTCTCACACCATGCTGTTAAATCATGGACCAACTGCTCTCTTGTTGCATTGGTTTTAGTCCACAAAGCAGAAAGCTCATCACGCATGGTAATGACTGTTTGTAGACATTTACTCTCTGCCATGACCTTAGACAATACCTGACGCTCTAGCTCTTTAAGTTTATCACTATCACGATGTAACCAGCGGTTTACCATGGCTAGCATTTCACTGCGTTTCGGTAAACCATGACCTTGGGTTAAATGCCCCAGTTCTTGAGAACAGGTTTTAGATAACTCAGCAGCATAGCGAGCAATGACATCATATCGATTACGAATAATGGCCTGCAGGGTAGCCTCGTCGCAGCTTGATTTTCTACGATCTAAACTTACAGTTGGTGCAACATTTTTGACTTTTGCCTGACCTAGCATTTCAAGGATGCGAATATACATCCAGCCTATATCAAACTCATACCAACGATTAGACAATTTCGCAGAGGTGGCAAAGGTATGATGGTTATTATGCAATTCTTCACCACCAATAATAATCCCCCACGGAAAAATGTTGGTGCTAGAATCACGGCACTCAAAATTGCGATAACCCCAGAAGTGGCCCAAGCCATTCACCACGCCTGCCGCCCAGAAAGGAATCCAAAGCATTTGTACCAGCCAAATTAACATCCCAGGAATTACACCAAAAAGGGCCATATTCAATAAAGCCATAATGGTAACGCCTAAGCGACTGTGTTTGGCGTAAACATTACGCTCCATCCAATCATCAGGCGTGCCATGGCCATAACGCTCCATGGTGACTTTATTGCGGCTCTCTTTCACATACAAAACAACCCCACCCCATAACACTTTGTTTAAACCTAAAATCTGAGGGCTGTGAGGATCTTCAACGGTTTCACATTTAGCATGATGTTTACGGTGAATTGCCGCCCATTCTTTAGTGACCATACCCGTGGTCATCCACAACCAAAAGCGGAAGAAATGGCTGGCAACAGGTCCTAACTCAAGCGCACGATGAGCTTGGTGGCGATGTAGAAAAACAGTGACGCAAACGATTGTGATATGGGTTAATACCAACGCCACAATAATATCTTGCCACCATGAGAAATGTGAGAATCCAGAGAACCACATAGATTTGCTACCTTTAAAAGTTTTACACTTTTATTATAGCAAAAAAATACATTTTACTCAATGAGTTACGATCATAGCCCCTTGATTGACGCACTGCCACGAACAGGGTCAATCACGGCCATCTCAATACCCGCCTCCCTTAAGGCGCTATAGATTTCACTGAGCAATTGACTGCGAATCACATTCTCAGGCGCTTTCGCATCACTAATCCAATACTCCAGCATTAACTCAAGACCATGACTGCCTAACTGGGTGAGATGCAAGGTCGGTTCGGGTTTTTGCATGATTTGTGGTTGTCGTTTAGCAACTTCTTCAATTAGGGACTTCACTTGAGTGAAATCTGAACCATAAATGACCTGAAGTTTAGTCGATCTGTATAACCCTACCCCGCCTTGGGTGTGATTAATCAGCGACTGCGTCATAAAGGTCTCGTTAGGTAGAACGTAAAGCGTCCCGTCCCCTCCTTTAAGAGTTGTACAACGCGCTTCAAGCTTTAATACCTCGCCTTGCTTTCCGTCGATGGTAATGGTATCTCCAAGACGCACTGAACGGTCCGCTAAAATAATAAATCCACTAACGTAGTTACTGGCAATTTTTTGTAAGCCAAATCCTAAACCCACACCGAGCGTACCACCCAATACGGAGAGAAAGGTGGAATCAATACCCACCATGGGTAAGGTCACAATCACCGCAAAAAATAAAACCAGGCCTCTAAGTAACTTAACAGCTATGGCTTTGGCATTACCATCTAACGTTTCTGTACGCATGACCTTACGTTCTATGGCTGTCCCCAACCACAGGGCAAGAGCAATCATGATAGAAAAAACCAAGATGGCTTGTAAAACTTGTAGTAACGAGACCGTATTGCCGGCGACAGGAAAGGTGAGATCTCGAAGGATATCCAATAAAGGAAGCAATAACCCCGTAATATGCAAAGCAAAACCCAGCCAGACAAGACGTACAAAGACTGTTTGCAAACTGAGCATACGTTGCGACATGGTGAACAAATGCTTGAGTACGTAAACACCGATGCGGGCAAGCCCCAAGGTAAGCGTTAAGGCAAGGGCCATATGCACAATGGGTGCTGGGCGACCTTGAGAGAAAAAACGTGAAAAGAGATCTAACGTGACAGTTGCCACGAGAGCAAACACAATCCCTCTTAAATCCTCTTGAAAACGATTACCAAAAGTTTGCTTTGCCATGACGGCAGAAGCCCCAAAGGCAATAATTAACGAAGCAAAAATAACAGGCATCTGCCAAAGATGTTTGGTTTGAAATAACGCTTGAAAAAACTCAACTAAAGTAATGCCATAATCACTGACATCGCTCATGCAATAACTCCTAACTTAATTTACGTTGCCACATGGCAGCAAAAAAGCCATCAGTACCATGTTGGTAAGGAAAACACTTTAAATAAGGACCCTTGGTCATACCCACATCCTCAAGGTTGACTTCAGTTAATTCAAAATCGGGGTGTTTCTCAGAAAACCAACTGACCTGCTCTTCATTTTCCTCAGGCAAAATACTACAGGTAGCATACATTAACATACCACCAGGCTTCACACATTGAGCGGCAGAATCTAAAATCGCCCGTTGCTTCGCCACTAGTTCTTCAATACCCTGCGGACTCTGTCGGTATTTAAGGTCCGGATTACGTCTTAAGGTACCAAGCCCACTACAGGGCGCATCCACCAGGACTCTATCGGCTTTACCGCGTAAGCGCTTAACCCGCTGATCCCGCTCGTTTTCAATGAGGACTGGCATAATATTTGACAGTCCAGAGCGCTTTAAACGCGGCTTTAATTGATCTAATCGCTTGGATGAGACATCAAAGGCATAGACTCTACCTAAATTTTGCATCAGTGTTGCAATTAAAAGCGTCTTGCCTCCAGCGCCGGCACAAAAATCAATCACCAGATCACGCCTCTTTGGGGCCAACATCATCCCCAATAACTGGCTGCCCTCATCCTGAATTTCAAAATACCCTTTTTTAAATAACATTAAATCCTGCAGGGAGGGTCTTCCTTCAATTCTTATCCCCATGGGTGAGTGGGGTGTAACACTAACTTTTAAACCCATGCTATTTAATTCATTTAATACGTCCTCACGGCTAACAAGGAAAGTATTAACACGAATATCAAGAGGAGCTTCATGCATCATTGAGCGCCCTAGGGTGAGAAGATCTGGCTCTGCATAAACCTTTTTGAGCTTTGCAATAATCCATTCAGGTAAACCCGTCTGCACACAAAGCGAGGGAGCTGAGTTGGCGGCCTTGACCTCTTTTAACCATCGCAATTCTTCTTCAGAGCAAAGCCTCTCTAGGTCGCGAAGACTGCGACCCTCAATTTTCATATGAAACAATAAGGCCAAGCGACGCGATGCATGTAAAGGAGCGAAAGGGATTAAACTCTCGGCATGACGTAAAACACCATAAACCGTTTCCACAATGTAGCGTCGATCATGACCGCCAATTTTAGATTGTTCCCGAAAAAACTGCCTCAGTACCGCATCCGCTGGACGAACAAAAGTGAGAACCTCATTTAAGGCTTCAATCAGTGATTGAAATTGATTCAAATGAATGGGCGTTGTCATTATGACACGCAAGGCACAATTAAGGCCTGCTGTGGGTGGTCTGAAGGTACTACGACAATTCGATCATCTCTCCAATGTAAACGTCCTTGAGCCCACCAATCTATTACCTTAGGGTAAATAATATGTTCTTCCTTTAACACACGTTGCGCCAACGTGTTTTCATTATCATCTGCTAAAACGGGCACCACTGCTTGCGCGACGATGGGCCCACTGTCTAATTCCTCTGTAACAAAATGAACGGTACAGCCATGTACCTTGACGCCTGCATCAATAGCTCGCTGATGAGTATGTAAACCGGTAAATGCGGGCAATAAAGAAGGATGGATGTTAATTAATTTTCGCTTGAAGTGATGAACAAACAAGGGGCTTAAAATACGCATAAAACCAGCCAATACCACCAAGCCTGGCCTATATTCCTCAATTAACTCAATCAGCTTTTCATCATATTGCGTGCGCGTTTGAAACAGGCGATGATCTAACACCCTAGTTGCAATCCCTCTGGATTGAGCAATGGTTAAACCTGGCGCCTCGGGCTCATTACTGATGACAGCCGCAATTGAAATGGGCAAATCGGCCTCAATGATGGCTTGCATATTTGAGCCACGACCAGAAATGAGAATAACAATCGACGCTTGTGCTGACACGTTAAACCACAATGGTCGCGGGTTGATCTGAATGGCGGGCTTTAATCACTCCTATGGGTGTTGCACTAACATGCTGTGAGGCAAGGTGATCAAGAGCCGCTTGTTGATCGTTGGCTGCAACGATAACGACAAACCCTATCCCGCAGTTAAACACACGGTGCATTTCATCTTCGCTAACCTGTCCTGTTTTTTGTAACCAATTAAATACTGTAGGACGTTGCCACAGACTTGAATGAATCTCAGCTTGTAATGCTTCGGGTAGTACACGCGGAATATTATCCACCAATCCCCCCCCAGTGATATGTGCCATTCCCTTCACTGTAACACCTTTCATTAGAGATAAAATAGGTTTTACGTACAGAGCCGTAGGACACATTAATACATCACCCAGTGTTTTACCGGGATAGTCATTGCCGGGGAAAGGACTATCCCATGACAGACCAGAGCGTTCAACAATTTTACGGATTAAAGAATAACCATTGGAATGGGGTCCGCTGGAAGCAAGGCCAATCACCACATCACCTGCTGAAATATTTTTCCCGTTAATGAGTTGGCTTTTTTCAGCCACACCAACCGCAAATCCTGCGAGATCATACTCCCCTGCAGGATACATACCGGGCATTTCAGCGGTTTCACCACCGATTAACGCACAACCTGATTCTTCACAACCTTTGGCAATCCCACCAATCACACTGCTGGCAATATCCACATCCAAATGACCACAAGCAAAATAGTCTAAAAAGAATAAGGGTTCAGCACCTTGAACCAAAATGTCATTGACACTCATCGCCACTAAATCAATACCAACGGTGTCATGGCGATTGAGTTCAAAGGCCAACTTTAACTTTGTTCCCACGCCATCTGTACCTGAGACAAGGACTGGCTCAGTATAGCGTTGTCCAATTTCAACAAGAGCAGCAAAGCCACCAATACCGCTGATAACCTCAGGGCGAAGTGTACGCTTAGCAAGAGGCTTAATTCTCTCAACCAGTGCATCTCCTGCATCAATATCAACGCCAGCATCTCGGTAAGATAAGGGGGAATTCAAACTTTCAGACACAAAACTCTCCAAATTTATAGTCAGACTGAGTGACATCACTGTTTGACCTGTTAGAATAGGCCAATCATGATTCGATCGATTATTTTAACCTAAATGTCACGAAATAACCCTTTTTCTGCATCTACCCCTTGGGGACTGGTGGCAACGTTACTTATCTTATGGCTGATTTATTCACTGTCAGCCGTACTGATGCCCTTTGCTGCCGCCATCTTATTGGCTTACTTATGCTTTCCAGTTATTCAATTTTTACAGCGATTAGCACTACCTAGGGTGATCAGCACATTTATTGTTTTATGCCTGCTGTTAGGTGTATTGGCCTTGATCTTTCTTGTGGTGTTGCCGTTATTATTTCATGAAATCAACCAACTCATAGTGCAATTGCCTTCTATTTTAGACAGATTAAGAGAAGGACCCTTACCGGGTATCCCAACATTGAGTTCAGACAATCCTTGGCTTGATATCAGTAAAATCAAAAGCAATGTTATTGACTACCTTCATTCATCAAATAGCCATGTTGATAAATTAGTACAATCTGCCACGCATGGTAGCGCTGTTATTATCGAATCACTGCTGAGTATCTTGCTAATTCCTGTGGTCTTTTTTTATCTCTCCAAAGACTGGGAAAAAGTGGTTGGTTTTTTGCTCGCGCTTTTTCCGATGCAGCAACGCGATAGGGTGAGCGTCATAGCAAAAGAAATCGATACAATTCTCGGCCAATATCTGCGCGGCCAGTTGTTGGTGATGCTCATCATGGCCGGTTTCTACAGTATTGGCCTGTCTGTTATTCACCTAAAGGCAGGCTACGCACTGGGTTTATTAACCGGTACACTGGTGTTTATCCCCTATCTTGGGGTTTTTACTGGGTTTCTTCTGGCTTTAATTGCAAGTGTTGCACAAGATCCTGGTTTTTCACTTACCTTATCTGTCGGTATTGTTTTCCTGATTGGTCATTTGATAGAAGCTTGGCTGATTACACCAAGAGTGGTGGGAGAGAGAATTGGCTTACATCCTGTGATGGTCATTTTTTCTTTGCTGGCTTTTGGAAAGCTCCTCGGTTTCTTCGGTATTTTGATCGCTCTGCCCATGGCAGCTAGCGTTAAAATTATCCTTAAACATCTTAGATCAGAATAACCCTTATTTATAATGCGTCAATTGGTCCTTGAGATTCCCCCACTGCATCAACCCAGCTTTGATAATTTTGTGATTGGTAAAAACAGTGAAACCATCGCACTGCTTAACCATTGGATTCAAGGACATGGAGATCCATTTATCTATCTGTGGGGAGAGAGTGGAAGCGGGAAAAGCCATTTGTTACAAGCCATCCAAGCCTTATTGGTTGCTCATCAACAAAGCTCACAATATATCGTTGCCACACCAGAGACCCAGATTGAGGAATCTCAAGATACCTATTTACTGATCGATGACGTTCAACAACTTTCCCGTCAGGGAGCGGTAAGTTTATTTAACCGCTTTAACGAAAGACGAGAGCAAGCTCTTTACCTGTTGGTCAGCGGTGATGCCCCACCCCATCAACTCCCTTTGTTGCCTGACCTAACGACCCGACTTAGTTGGGGCTTGGTATTGCGTTTACAACCCTTAAGTGATGACAATAAAATCGACGCTTTACAAAAACATGCACAGAACCTTGGCTTTGATTTATCCAGTGAACTTGCCCACTATCTGTTGCAGCGTTGGCATAGAGATATTCGGTCCTTACTGCAGGTACTTGAAGAGTTAAATCGATGGTCGCTGTCTTTACATAAACCGATTACAATGCCCTTAGTGCGAGACGCCTTAAATAATTTAAAAGAGCCATCTGTATGAGTAACAAACGATTAGTATTATTTGATTTAGACAATACCCTTCTGAGCGGTGACAGTGATTTTGAGTGGGGACTGTTTCTTGCCAGTAAAGGGGTTCACGATCGCACCACCTACGAAGCCAAAAACCTTGCTTTTTACGAAGATTACCGTGCTGGACGCCTTGATATTGATGTTTTTTTAGACTTTCAATTAGGTCCTTTGGCTCGCCACAGTCGCCAACAACTTGATCTGTGGCATCAAGAATTTCTCGCCACTCACATCAAACCCTTGATTACCGAGAAGGCTAAAGCTTTAATCGCCAAAGAAAAAGAGCAAGCCCATTTAATGGCCATCGTGACCGCCACCAATAGCTTCGTCACTAAACCCATTGCACGACTACTCACCATTGATCATTTGGTGGCAACCGAACCTGACGTATTAGAAAACGGGGAGTATTCAGGTAAAGTATCAGGTGTACCTTGTTTTCAAGCGGGAAAAATAACCAAAGTGATGAACTGGCTTGCCTCCTTAAACCGTCACTGGGATGAGTTTGGTGAAACTGTTTTTTATTCGGACTCCTTAAATGATCTTCCCTTATTGGAACGGGTCAACTGTCCCATTGCGGTGGACCCTGATGACACGCTTCTAGCCCACGCGCAACATCGAGGATGGCAAGTCATATCGTTACGCTAAATTATGATTAATAAATTAATAAAAAAAGTTTTTAAACGTCCTAAAAGCCATTCTTCCGTTAAAGCCACTGTTATCGGTGCCTCTTCTCATCACATTGATAAGTCACATATCAGTCAGTGTGCTTTGTCTGTGATTAAACAATTGCAAGAGGCAGGACATCAAGCTTATATAGTAGGGGGAGCCGTGCGTGACTTACTCCTCCAACAAACACCTAAAGACTTTGATGTGGCCACCAATGCAACCCCCGAACAAGTAAAAAGAATCATTCGGCGTTCACGCATCATTGGTCGGCGCTTTCAAATAGTTCATGTACAGTGTGGCCATGAAATTGTTGAAGTATCCACTTTTAGGGCCAAAGCCAGTCTTGATTCTCAGCACCAACAGACAGATGAACATGGACGCTTAACGCGAGACAATGTATTTGGAACGCTTGAGGAAGATGCTGAGAGACGAGACTTTACTATCAATGCTTTATTTTATGATCCACAAAAAAATGAAGTGTTAGATTATTTTAATGGTGTAAAACATCTCAAACAAAAACATATCACCATGATTGGGGATCCTACCCAACGCTATCGTGAGGATCCTGTGAGAATGTTAAGAGCAGCAAGATTCTGCGCTAAGTTAAATTTTACTCTTGATGCCTCTTGTAAAACGCCCATTGAAGAGCTCAACGAATTATTGTTAAATGTTCCTGAGTCGCGTCTATTTGATGAGCTGCTCAAAATTCTTTTATCAGGTCATGCACTAAGAAGTTTAGAACAGCTGAGCGCCTTACATCTTGGCAATTACCTTATCCCCTCTTTAGAAAACTCTCTTGATAAAGAACAAGGCGCAATATTTATCAAGCAAGCATTAACCAACACTGACTTACGCATTAAAGAGGACATGGGGGTCTCCCCCAGCTTTTTAATGGCAACCTTGCTCTGGCCAAAATTACAGGAGCGTTGGCAGCATCATCTTCATTTAGGAGAAAAAAATCTTCCCGCTTTGTTTGCTGCAATGCATGACGTATTGACTGAACAAGATGAAGTGCTGATGATCCCTAAACGCTTTGAAGGAACGATGAAAGAAATTTGGGGATTACAACCACGCTTTGAGCAACGCTCTGGTCAACGTCCTTTTAAATTATTACAGCATCCTCGTTTTCGTGCAGGCTATGATTTCCTGTTATTGCGCGCCCAATCAGGAGAAATTGATAACGCCTTGGGTCAATGGTGGACAGAGTTTCAAGCCTCCCCAGAAAAACGAGAAGACATGTTGATTAAAACTGATAAGCCGCAATCACGAAAACGCAGGAAATCAAAGGCATGAGTCAGGTATTCATTGGATTAGGCAGTAATCTTGAGGAGCCTGAGCAACAACTTAAACAGGCCATTCATGCTCTGGCCAATACCAAAAACTGTAAGTTAATCCATACCTCTCCTTTTTATTTAACCAAACCAGTGGGCTACCTTAACCAACCTGACTTTATTAATGCGGTGGTGGAAATCGATACTTCACTCAGTCCTAAAGAATTACTCAAAGAGATACAACATATTGAGCAACAACATGGGCGTGTGAGAACTTTCCAGAATGCACCCAGAACGCTTGATTTAGATATTCTGGCCTTTGATCAGCTACGTTACCAGGATGATGAACTGACCATTCCCCATCCACGTATGCACAACCGAGCTTTTGTACTTATTCCTTTTAACGATATTGCAGGGGATTTTGAATTGCCAGGTCTCGGTAAAGTGAATGATCTTGCATTACAATGTCAAGGTGATGGTATGGTTAAAATCAACGGGGTCCATGGATGAACACAATCGTCGAGCGTTATCGTTATATCGCAGTAGAAGGACCCATCGCTGTTGGCAAAACCACACTCACCAAACTCCTCGCGACCACATTCAATGCTGAGATCATGCTTGAGGATGCGGAAGCCAATCCTTTTTTAGAACGCTTCTACCGTCAACCTGATCGTTATGCATTTGTCACACAAATGTTCTTTTTGTTTCAACGCACTTTACAGGCTTCCTCTTTAAAACAACGGGATTTATTTGAATCCCCCACTATTTCAGATTTTTTATTGGATAAAGACCTTCTCTTTGCCAAGCTTAATCTTGCCAATGACGAGTTCGAGCTCTATCAGCATATGTATCAGCATTTAAGACCGACAACGCCAACCCCCGATTTGGTAATTTATCTGCAAGCTTCCGCTGATGTTCTCATTGAGCGACTTGACCGTCGCGGTTGGTTTGTGGAAAAACCCATTTCGGAGAAATACCTGCGTACTATCGCTGAGAGTTATACTCAATTTTTTCACGACTATGATGCTTCGCCATTGTTAATTGTTAACAGTGATAATCTTAACTTTGCTGATGACCCAGAGGACTATCAACTGTTGTTATCCCGCATACAACAAATACGAAGTCGTCGGGAATTCTTTAATCGTGCCTAAAGGCGTGAGACAATATTAGTCATTTAATTGAATAAATAAACCATGGATGTTATTACCACTGTCAGTGAATTACGTAAACGATTAAGTTATGAGAAGAGTGTTGCTCTGGTTCCTACCATGGGTAACCTTCATGCAGGACATATTCAACTGATCAAAGAAGTGAAGCCACGCACTGCGTGTTTGGTAACCAGTATTTTTGTTAATCGTTTGCAGTTTGGTCCAAGCGAGGATTTTAATCGCTACCCTCGAACTTTAGAGTCAGACTGCCAATATTTACTGGATGCAGGATGCGATGTGGTGTTTGCACCCAATGAGCAAGAAATCTATCCTACTGTTCAAGAATACACAGTTGACCCCTCTGAATTACAACATATATTGGAAGGAGCGTTTCGTCCTGGCCATTTTCGTGGGGTGGCAACTGTGGTATTAAAACTGTTTAATATGGTGCAACCACAAATAGCCATTTTTGGTAAAAAAGACTATCAACAATATTTGGTTTTAAAAGACATGGTGGCTCAGTTAGCGCTTCCCATTGAAATTGTATCGGCTGAAACAGTAAGGGCCAACGATGGTTTAGCTTTAAGCTCGAGAAATGGTTATCTCACCGCGAGCGAGAGAGAGGAAGCAATACAACTGTATCAGCAACTCTCCACCATTAAAAATGCCATCTTAAGTGGAAACAGAGATTATGCCCATTTAGAGAAAATGGCTACAGTATTTCTCAATTCACGTGGTTGGCAGACAGATTATATCGCGATTCGTGCCCAAGACCATTTGCGCGAAGCCACTGCTAAGGATACCCGGTTGGTGGTGTTGGGAGCCTCCAAACTGGGTAAAACCCGACTTATTGATAATCTAGAAATTGAGTTAAGTTAAGGAGTTAATCTATGCTGATTGAAGACTATATAACGACACTCAAAGATCAGCATAAACAACTAGACTTGCAAATCCAAGCACTCATCCGCCAACAGGATAACCATGAGTTTGAAATACGCCGTTTAAAAAAAATTAAATTAAAACTCAAAGATCAAATTGAACAGTTAGAACGCTCTCAAACTCCTGATATTCCAGCTTAAGGGTTAACGATTATGTCACAAAGTACTTTCATGATTCGCGTTCATCATCTTGATGACGCCAAACTCGCGCGAGAGAAAGGCGCACAATTAATTGAGGCTGTTCATCCCACTCACACAGAATCCATCATGCCTTTAAATGAATTGCGATTGATCACAAAGGCCTTTGAAGATGTCTGCCCAGTGGGGGCTTTTTGTGGCGAGATGCCTCTTGAGAGTCAACGCTGGATCGATGCCATAGAAACCCTTTCTGCTGCGGCGGTGGATATCATGCTGTTACCTATTCGCCCACCAGGGAATCTTATTCATGTATTAAATGAAACCCGTCATTTAACCGATTTGTATCCTATTTGTGCTTTAGTTAATCCTCAGCAACTTCCCTCAGAGATGGATATGGAGACAGTCATTGCCACCATTGGTGGATGCCACTGGATGGGTATCTGTATCGAAGTTGAAGGGGATATTGACGCTCCATTACTTAGTACACTACAAAGATGGATAGAGCTGATGCACGAAGCGGATTTAATGGCAGGATTATCAGTAAAAACAACCGCCAAAGAACTTGAAGGCTTAGAGGCAGACTTTATACGACTGCCCCTAAGTGAATTTAACACCTAAAGTTTATCTTCACACCAAGCATAAACGGATTCTAACGCTCGCTTTAAGTGCTCAGGCTGGGTACCGCCCGCTTGAGCCATATCCGCTCTTCCTCCGCCTTTGCCGCCCACAAGCTGGGCCACAAAATTGACCAATTCCCCAGCTTTTACTCGACTCACCAAATCAGCACTCACCCCAGCGATTAAAGACACTTTTCCCTGCTCCTTAGCACCCAGCACAATAACCGCTGAAGACAAATTGGCTTTCAGTACATCCAGGGTGTCTCTTAAGGTCTTACTGTCTGCATCAGGTATTTCAGCGCTGAGCACCTTAATATCTTTAATTGTTTTAGCCTGCTGAACCAACTCAACACCTTCAGATTGTGCAAGCTTTGCTTTAAGCTTCTCTAGTTCACGCTCAAGCAGTTTTACATTATCGAGGGTTTGCGTGAGCTTTTGTACCAACTCCTGTGGTGGGGCTTTTAGCTTTAAGGCGGCTTCAATTAATTGGTCTTGCTCTTGATGGGTATAATTAAGAGCTAACTGTCCTGTCACCGCTTCAATTCGACGTATGCCAGAGGCTACTCCCGATTCACTGACAATTCTAAATAAGCCAATATCCCCCGTTCTCTCCACATGCGTTCCACCGCATAACTCCGTTGAGAATTCACCCATACCGACCACTCTCACTTCGTCACCGTATTTTTCATCAAACAACGCCATGGCACCCTGTTTGATCGCATTGTCGTAAGACATAATGCACACTGCCACAGAATGATTATCTCTTATCTGCTGGTTAACCAATTCTTCAATATGGCGTTTTTGTGCTTGCGTCACTGGCTTATCGTGAGAGAAATCAAAACGTGTTTTATAAGGATCCACTAAGGAACCGCGTTGATGAACATGTTCACCCAATACCTGTCTGAGTGCGGCATGCAGTAAGTGCGTGGCTGAGTGATTCCACTGAGCCGCACGGCGTAATGAGACATTGACCTCAGCGCGTAACTTATCGCCCACCTGTATTTTGCCGGTAAGTACATGGCCAACGTGGCCAAACACTTGTGCTTGAATTTTACGTGTGTCAGTTACATTGAAGGTTCCATGGGAGCTGATCAGTTGTCCTTGATCACCCACTTGCCCCCCTGATTCTGCATAAAATGGGGTTTGATTGAGCACCACCAAACCTTGCTGCCCATGGTGTAACTCTTTTACAGCAGATCCTTCATGATAGAGGGCAACAATTTCTGCCTCACAATGAAGATCATCATAACCCACAAAATCCGTACCGGAACCGGCGTAATCAATCTGATGCTGAGAGGTGAATTTTGAGGCGGCTCTAGCGCGCTCTCGCTGCGCTTCCATGGCCTGCTCAAAACCCGCGATATCTAAGGAAATACCCCTCTCACGGGCGATGTCTGCAGTCAAATCCATGGGGAACCCATAGGTATCATATAACTTAAATACGGTTTCACCATTGAGCATCTTATCCTCTTGATGAAGGGCTTCCTCAAGCACAGCCATGCCGTTTTCAAGTGTTTCAGCAAAGCGCTCTTCCTCTTGCAACAACACTGCACTCACCTGCTCTTGTTTCGTCTGAAGTTCAGGATAAGCTTCCCCCATCAGACGACTTAAATCCTTGACCAAAGAATGAAAGAAGGGTTGCTTTTGTCCTAATTTATAGCCATGACGAATGGCACGCCGAATAATACGACGCAACACATAACCTCGCCCCTCATTACTGGGAATCACACCGTCAACAATGAGAAAAGAGCAAGCGCGAATATGATCGGCAATAACCTTAAGTGAGTTATGAGTTAAATCAGAGGTGTGGGTTTCACGGGCAGCGGCTTTAATTAATTCCTGGAACAGATCAATTTCATAATTACTGTGCACGTGCTGCATAATTGCTGAAATTCTCTCAAGCCCCATGCCTGTGTCCACCGATGGTTTGGGCAGAGGATGCAACACCCCTTTCTCATCACGGTTAAATTGCATGAAAACCAAGTTCCAAATTTCTATGTAGCGATCGCCATCAGCCTCTGGTGTTCCAGGAGGACCGCCTGCTACATCAGGTCCGTGGTCATAAAAAATTTCACTACAAGGACCACAGGGACCGGTGTCACCCATCTGCCAGAAGTTGTCAGAGGTACTAATTCTTGTGAAACGCGCTTCAGGAATACCGATTTCATTCAGCCAAATATTTGCTGCTTCCTCATCATCGTGATAAACCGTCACCCATAATTTCTCTTTAGGCAGTTTCAACTCTTCCGTTAAAAACTGCCAAGCAAAGTGAATCGCATCACGCTTAAAGTAATCACCAAAACTAAAATTACCAAGCATCTCAAAGAAAGTATGGTGACGTGCCGTATACCCAACATTTTCCAGATCATTGTGTTTACCGCCTGCACGTACACTGCGCTGACTGCTAGTGGCCCGAGTGTAAGCACGTTTATCCACACCCAAAAAAACATCTTTAAACTGAACCATACCCGAATTGGTAAAGAGTAAAGTCGGATCGTTAGCGGGCACCAAAGGGCTTGAGGGCACAATGGTATGGCCGTGACGTTCAAAGAATTTCAAAAAACGGTCTCGAATCTCTGCGGATTTCATGGTGGTTATCTGGTCTTAGTAAAATAAAAGTAATTCAATATTCTACCAAAAACCAAGTAAATCAAAGAGAAAGAATCTTTTTAAGTGAGATTACTCATCTCCACGAAACAAAGATTGAATAGTGGCCATACTAAAGCCTCTATTTTGTAAGTACCTACCCTGCTTTCCCCGCTCTTCAGCATTCACGGGTAACTCCTTAAAACGCTTAGCCCACACCGCTTTTGCCTGGGTGAGCTCGTCTTCTTTCACATCAACCAAAATCTCTTGAATGATGCTATCTGGGATACCGTATTGTTGTAAATCCTGTCTGATACGAAGTGATCCATGCTTGGCCTGTCTTGCTCTAACAAGAGCTTGAGCAGTTCTCAAATCTGATTGTAAGCCCTCTTTCTCAAGCTCATCTAAGGTCATGTTCACTTCATCTTCTGATACAGCCAAAGGAAGGAGTTTTTTAAAAAGTTCACGCCGAGAATGCTCCCGGCGTGCTAAATATTGTAGTGCTTTTTGTCTTAAAGAAATATCAGCCACAGTGCTTATTCTTCATCTCCAGTGGGCATGGCCACAGCCAACTTAACACCGTTAGATTCACGAATCTTGTTTTCGATCTCATTGGCGATTTCCGGATGCTCTTTAAGATACTCACGAGCATTGTCTTTTCCTTGACCAATTTTCTCGCCTTGGTAGGAATACCACGCTCCAGCTTTTTCAACGATTTTACCCAGTACACCAAGCTCGATAATCTCCCCTTCACGAGAAATTCCCTCACCATACATAATGTCAAAATCGGCGACTTTAAAGGGTGGAGACACTTTATTCTTTACCACCTTCACTCGAGTTTCACTACCGACTACTTCATCCCCTCGTTTAATAGAACCAATTCTACGAATATCAAGACGAACTGAAGCATAGAATTTAAGCGCATTACCACCGGTTGTGGTTTCTGGGTTACCAAACATAACACCAATTTTTAACCTGATTTGGTTAATAAATATGACCAGGCAGTTTGAACGTTTAATATTACCCGTGAGTTTTCTCAGTGCTTGAGACATTAACCTGGCATGAAGCCCCACATGGGAGTCACCCATCTCACCTTCAATTTCTGCACGGGGAGTTAACGCCGCCACAGAGTCAACCACAACAATGTCCACTGAGCCTGAACGTACCAACATATCGGCTATTTCAAGGGCTTGTTCGCCAGTATCTGGCTGAGAAATCAATAGATCACTGACATTAACACCTAATTTTTGCGCATAAACGGGATCCAAGGCGTGCTCAGCATCAATAAAAGCAGCTACCCCGCCCTTTTTTTGCATTTCTGCAATCACTTGTAATGTTAGGGTGGTTTTTCCTGAGGACTCTGGACCATAAATCTCTACAATCCGTCCGCGTGGCAAACCCCCAACACCTAGCGCTAAGTCTAGTCCTAAAGAACCTGTTGAAACCACATCAAAATCACGCTCAATTTCGGTCTCACCAAGGCGCATGACTGCCCCTTTACCAAATTGCTTTTCAATTTGCGAGAGAGCCGCCGACAGGGCTTTGCTTTTGTTATCGTCCATAATCTTCTTATCCTGAAAATATTCTTTATATTAAAGGCGCCACATACACCAACGCATTGAGTGACAGTGACGGACTTAGCCCTAGCCGACCAAGTACTGTAATTATATCCAGTTATCGTGCTTTTGCAATACTTAAGTGAGCTAAGGGCATTATTCTGACAAAATATACCGAATTACGGTCTATTTTTATGGGGAAAAAAGCATTTTTTACTGCTAAATACCCCCTCTCTTGTTACTTTCAATAATTAAGAGAGGGGTTGGATCATCAATCCTGCTTCTCTAACCTGTGATTGAGAACCAAGGCTAATAGTGTGGTTACAACTCCAGAGAGTAAATACAGGCCTACAAAGGCCAAGCCATAGTGCGTGGTTAACCACAATACAATAAGCGGTGCAAAAGCAGCTCCTAACAACCAGGATAAGTCCGCACTTAAGGCCGCTCCCATGTAACGGTACACTGAAGGGAAGTTACTGGCAGTAGCACCGGAGGCCTGTCCGTAAGATAAACCAACCAAGATAAAACCAACAAAAATATACAAGTTTTGTCCCCACTGTCCGCTGCCAATTAACAATGGCGTAGTGACGCTGAATACGCCGATTAACACAGCCACCCCAGCCAAGGTATGACGACGACCAAAATGATCAGCGATAACCCCTGAGGCGATCATGCCTAACACGGCAAATCCTGCTCCAATCATTTG
>JAGXAW010000041.1 GCA_018971415.1 Betaproteobacteria bacterium | reverse complement strand
TCAGATACAGTCGTAAATACAGCCATGAATGATGCGATCTTAGAATTTAAGAATGACCCACTGTGGAACAATGGTTCGGTCCACCGGACCATCGTAACGATGCCATACCCCTTTACCTTCTTCATCAATTAAGTAATAGGGTTTGCCGACCTTAGGCGTCACTTTTATTTTATAAAGCTTACCGTGATAGCGAGTTTCTTCAAAAGTGGCACCGTTTCTCTCAACAATCGTCACTTGAGGTTCGTCAGCGGGTTCGCTGTTTTTGTTTGTTCCATAATCAGGAGGGGGTGGCGCAGCTTTAAAGCTCTCGTCCTCTGCATAACTGACACTGATAGTCAGCCACATCAACAAAGAAAAGAGACAACAACGGCTGATAAAGTTATGCGAGGTCATGATTAGCCTTTTTTTGCTGCCTGCTTAATGGCAGCACGAATACGGTTATAAGTGCCACAGCGACAGAGGTTGCCAGCCATAGCTTGATCAATGTCTTCATCACTGGGATGAGGGTTTTTATGCAGTAAACCTGCAGCATTCATGATTTGTCCCGACTGGCAATAGCCACACTGTGACACATTGAGTTCTTGCCAGGCAAGCTGCAAGGGATGGTCTCCCTCAACAGACAAGCCTTCGATGGTGGTGACATCTTTCCCCACTGCCTCAGACAGCGGGGTAATACACGAGCGAGTAGCTACAGAATTGATGTGCACTGTACACGCGCCGCACAACCCTGCCCCACAGGAAAATTTGGTACCGGTTAGACCCACAACATCTCTTATCACCCACAGCAGTGGCGTGCTAGGATCTGTATCTAGCTGAAATAACTTACCATTTAATTTCAGTTCTGTTGTCATAACTTTGAGATAATTCCTTTTTTAATTGATTGAGGTTGTCATGTCGGTACATTCTAAACCCTTACTGGTACTTGTAGACGGCTCATCGTATTTATATAGAGCATATCACGCCTTACCAGACCTCAGAAGCCACAGCGGCTTTCCCACAGGCGCCATGGTGGGGGTCATCAATATGTTAAGACGCTTAGAACATGATTATAAGCCGGATTACCTGGCTTGCGTATTTGATGCCAAGGGCCCTACCTTCAGGCATCAATTATACCCTGAATATAAATCCCATCGCCCACCTATGCCAACAGATTTAGTTCAGCAAATAGCCCCACTCCATGAAACCATTCAGGCCTTAGGGTGGCCTTTACTGGTTGAGGAAGGGGTGGAAGCGGACGATGTCATTGGTACGCTCGCTCAGAGCGCCATAGCCGCTGGCGTTGAAGTGCTGATTTCCACTGGTGATAAGGACATGGTTCAGCTTATTCAGCCTCATTTGTATCTAATGAATACCATGACCAATGAAAGGCTTGATGAGCAGACTGCCACGGAAAAGTATGGCGTACATCCACAGCAATTTCTTGATTATTTAACCTTAATTGGTGACAGCGCAGATAATGTCCCTGGTGTTAACAAGGTGGGTCCTAAAACAGCGCAAAAATGGATTAGTGAGTTCGGTTCTCTAGAAAATGTGATGGCCCATGCTGGTGAGATCAAGGGGGCATTGGGTGAGCGTTTGAAGGAAGCCTTAGCGTGGTTACCTCAAGCCCGTGAATTGTTAACAATACGTTGTGATGTGGCGTTGACGTGCACTCTTTCTGATCTTATCAAACGCGCTCGTCAAGATGAGAGTTTAATTCAGTTGGCTAAGACCTATGATCTTCGACAACTAATGCGTGATGAGCAGCTAAGTCATGGGAGCCAACTGAGTTCTCAGCAAGTTGTAAAAACTGATCAACAGAGCGTGGTAGAAAAAAAATACACCACTATTCTCACTTGGCAGGATTTTGATGAATGGTTAGCCAAAATTGAGCAAGCGGAATTAACGGCTCTGGATACAGAAACAACCAGCCTTGATCCTTTTGCGGCACGTCTTGTGGGACTGTCATTTTCAGTTAAAGACCATGAGGCAGCCTATTTGCCTTTGCAACACCAAGGCCCGGATCAAGTGGATCAATTGCCCATGGATGAGGTACTAAGAAAATTAACTCCCTGGCTGGAGAGTGAGGCCCATAAAAAAGTAGGGCAACATTTGAAATATGATGCTCATGTTCTCGCTAATCATGGCATTCATTTAAAAGGCATTGCTCATGACACGTTACTTGAGTCTTATGTACTTGAGTCTCACCTGCCACACAATTTAGAGAGTTTGGCCCATCGTCATTTGGGTGAGGACACCATTTCTTATGAAAGTATTACCGGTAAGGGAGCCAAGGCAATTGGCTTTGAGCAAGTCGCTATTGATGAAGCGAGTCGCTATGCTGCTGAAGATGCGGATATTACCTTAAGGATTCATCGTAAACTGTTTGATGAGTTATCACAGGTGAGTCAACTTCAAGAGGTATATCAACATATTGAGTTACCCATTCAGCATATCCTCTGGCAAATGGAAAGAGAGGGAGTTCTGATTGATGCGCAATTACTTAATAAACAAAGTGATCAATTAGGGCAGCAGTTAATCGATATTGAAGCGCAGGTTCATCAATTGGCAGGCCGGCCCTTTAATTTGAACTCTCCCAAGCAAATACAAGAAATCTTATTTCAGCAGTTACAGCTTCCTGTGATTAAAAAAACACCCAAAGGCGAAGCCTCGACAGATGAAAGTGTGTTGCAAGAGCTGGCCCTTGATTATCCGATTGCTAAACAGCTGTTGTTTTACCGAAGTCTTGCAAAACTTAAATCCACCTACACAGATAAACTGCCACGCATGATCAATAGCGCCACGGGGAGAGTGCATACCCATTACGCGCAGGCGGTGGCTGTGACCGGCCGCTTAAGCAGTAGCGACCCTAACTTACAAAATATTCCTATCCGCACTCCTGAAGGGCGACGTATTCGAGAGGCTTTTATTGCGCCCCATGGGAAAGATCTGGTTTCAGCAGATTACTCGCAAATTGAATTACGTATCATGGCTCATCTGTCTCAAGATGAAGGGCTGGTTAATGCATTCACCCAAGGTTTAGATGTTCATCGATCGACCGCAGCAGAAATTTTTAGTGTGTCGGTCGATGAGGTCAGTGATGAGCAAAGACGGGCCGCAAAGGCGATTAACTTTGGTTTGATTTATGGTATGTCGGCGTTTGGTTTGGCTAAGCAAATCAATTGTGATCGATCAGCGGCACAGGCTTATATGGACCGCTATTTCCAGCGCTATCCTGGCGTATTGCGCTACATGAATGAGACAAGATTAAATGCCAAGAAGCAGGGTTTTGTGGAAACGGTCCTGGGCCGTCGCTTGTGGCTGCCTGAAATGAGCCAGGGTAATCCCATGCGCCGTCAAGCGGCTGAGCGAGCGGCCATTAATGCCCCTATGCAAGGGACGGCAGCGGATCTGATTAAGCTGGCCATGATTCAGGTGATGGCTGCCATTGAGCAGGAGAAGTTGGCTACCAAATTGATTATGCAAGTCCATGACGAATTGATTCTCGAAGTTCCTCATCATGAAAAAGAGGCAATAAGCGAGTTATTGCCGCGCTGTATGGAACATGTGGTGACTTTAAGTGTTCCATTGAAAATTGATATGGGTTGGGGAGCCAATTGGGATGCAGCGCACTGAAATAATAATTTGTTCGGTTCGAGGTATAATGGCAAATTGATATTAAATGATAACAAGCTAAACCATGCGTATCGGTCCCTATCAGCTTAAAACCAACCTCATCGTGGCACCCATGGCGGGAGTCACAGATCGTCCATTTCGTGTTCTGTGTAAGAGCATGGGGGCGGGACTGGCAGTCTCTGAGATGGTGTCCTCTAATTCGCTTCTGTGGGGCTCTGAAAAGACCCTTCGTCGAGCCAATCATGAGGGGGAAGTGGAGCCTAAATCCATTCAAATCGCTGGCGCTGACCCTAAAATGATGGCTGAGGCAGCTCGTTATAATGTGGATCAGGGTGCGCAAATAATTGATATCAATATGGGCTGCCCAGCTAAAAAAGTGTGTAACGTGATGGCAGGCTCTGCCTTACTCCAAAATGAGCCCTTGGTTCAGGCCATCGTGGAAGCCGTGGTTGCTGCGGTGAATGTGCCGGTGACCCTTAAAATTAGAACAGGTTGGGATAAATCCCATCGCAATGCCATTAGCGTTGCCAAAATCGCAGAGAACGCTGGCATTCAATCCTTGGCCATACATGGTAGAACAAGGGCCTGTGGTTATACAGGAGATGCAGAATACGACACCATCGCTGCGGTGAAAGCCGAGATTCGCATTCCAGTGGTTGCCAATGGAGATATTACCTCTCCTGAAAAAGCAAAATGGGTATTAGAGAAAACCCAAGCAGATGCATTAATGATCGGTCGTGCAGCCCAGGGAAGACCATGGATTTTTAGAGAAATTGACCATTACTTAAAAACTGGGACCAAACTCCCGCCTCCCTCTGTCACTGAAATTAAAACTGTTTTACTGGCCCATTTAGTTGATCTTTATGAGTTTTATGGTGAAGAGACGGGAGTTAGAATTGCCCGTAAACATATTAGTTGGTATACCAAAGGACTGGTGGGGTCGGCACAGTTTAGACACCAGATGAATCAGTTAACTGAACTTGAAGTGCAACGCCAGGCGGTAAACGACTTCTTTGATCAATATTTAGAGTACAGTGAAAGACTCCGTTACACAGAAGAAGAGTCTGAGGGAATAGCGGCATGAGTGAAAAAGAATCTGAATTAGCACAATGTGTGCGCCGCTTGGCGACAGAGTTTTTTGCGCGTCTTGATGGAGAAAAATGTACTGGCGTTCATGAGCTGTTAATTAATACGGTCGAAAAACCCTTATTAGAGGTGGTACTTAATCACACGCAAGGGAATCAGACGCTAGCAGCTCAGGTACTGGGGATCAATCGCAATACCTTAAGAAAAAAAATTCAGCAATACGGTTTAGCACAAGATTAATTGGGAAAGATTATGGCCATTGAGCGAGCTTTAATTAGCGTGTCAAATAAGCAAGGCGCCGTCGAGTTAGCGCGCGCCCTTCATCAACGTCAAATAGAAATTCTCTCCACCGGAGGCACCGCTCGTTTATTGCGAGATGCCGGCATTCCTGTGATTGAAGTGTCCAATTTTACGGGCTTTCCTGAAATGCTCGATGGCCGAGTAAAAACCTTACATCCTAAGGTGCATGGTGGCATTTTAGCGCGCCGAGATTTAACCAGTCATCGCGATGCCATGACACTGCATGGTATTCAACCGATTGATTTGGTGGTGGTCAATTTGTATCCCTTTAAAGAGACTGTGGCCAATCCCGAATGCACCCTTGAGGAAGCAATAGAAAATATTGATATTGGTGGACCGGCCATGGTGCGCTCTGCTGCTAAAAACCATACCCATGTCACCGTATTAACTGATCCTAACGATTATGCTTTGGTTCTTCAGGAAATGAAGGATCAGCACAATGAGGTATCTTCCGCCACCCGTTTTCGTTTGGCGGTGAAGGCTTTTTCTCATACGGCTGAGTACGATGGCATGATTGCCAATTACTTATCCTGTATTGAGGAAGGAGAAGCCAATCAGGGTTATCCTGAACGATTACACTTGACCTTTGCCCGTCAACAAAGTTTACGTTACGGAGAGAATCCCCATCAAAGTGCTGCGTTTTATCGAGATATTCACGCTCCTCACGGTTTACTCAGTGATTACACCCAATTACAAGGTAAGGAGCTGTCCTATAACAACATTGCCGACAGTGATGCTGCTTGGGATTGTGTGCGAACCCTAACTGGGCCGGGTTGTGTGATTGTGAAACATGCCAATCCCTGTGGTGTGGCTCTCGCCAAATCAGCCCATGAAGCCTATCAAAGAGCCTATGCCACGGACCCCACCTCCGCCTTTGGTGGCATTATTGCCTTTAATTGTAAGGTTGATGAAAAAACCGCCAAGGCTTTGCAGCAACAGTTTGTTGAGGTGGTTCTCGCTCCAGAGTATGACAAAAAGGCCTTAAGTCTATTTAAAGAAAAAGCCAATATTCGCGTGCTGCAGATACCGCTAACCCAGGCTTTTAATGGTTGGGATATGAAACGTGTGGGCGGGGGCTTACTGATCCAAACTCCAGATCACATTACCCTTGATGAGGGGCAACTGCGTGTGGTCACCAAAAAGCAACCCACAGCAGCGCAAATGGATGACTTAAGGTTTGCTTTTCATGTGGCGAAATATGTCAAATCCAATGCCATTGTTTTCTGCCGTGATGGACAAACTCTCGGCGTCGGAGCGGGACAAATGAGCCGCGTAGACAGTACCCGTATTGCGAGTAGAAAAGCCCTGGATGCCGGGTTGTCCTTAGAGCGGTCGGTGGTGGCATCAGATGCGTTTTTTCCTTTTAGAGATGGCATCGATGTGATTGCTAAGGCGGGGGTTTCAGCCATTATTCAGCCAGGCGGCAGTATTAAAGATCAAGAGGTGATTGCCGCTGCTGATGAGCATGGTATTGCAATGGTATTAACAGGTTTAAGACATTTTAGGCATTAATTCCCATGAAAATTCTGGTTATCGGTTCAGGAGGGCGTGAGCATGCCCTTGCTTGGCGTTTAGTACAATCCAAAAAAGTATCTCGTGTGTATGTGGCACCAGGCAATGCGGGCACTCACCAAGAGGAAGGACTGTATAACGTTAATCTGCAAAGCGTAGAGGAATGGGTGCGTTTTGCTAAAGAGGAGCCCATTGATTTAACCGTCGTGGGTCCCGAGGCGCCTTTGTCACAGGGGGTAGTGAACGCTTTTCGTAAAGAAGGACTGGCTATTTTTGGGCCAACTAAAGAAGCCAGCCAATTGGAGGCATCCAAAGATTTTGCTAAGGCCTTTATGATGCGTCACCACATTCCCACCGCCGCTTACGCCACCTTTGATTCGGCTACTCTTGCGCATCAATATATTGATCAACAGGGTGCCCCGATTGTGATTAAGGCGGACGGTTTGGCAGCCGGAAAAGGAGTGGTGGTGGCCATGAGCTTGGAGGAAGCCCATGAGGCCGTTGACCATATGTTCGGTGGCGCTTTAGGTGGTGCTGGACACCGCGTGGTCATTGAAGAATTTCTACAGGGAGAGGAAGCCAGTTTTATAGTTCTCTCAGATGGTGAGAATGTGTGTCCGCTTGCCACCAGCCAAGACCATAAACGCTTACAAGATGGTGATCAGGGACCTAATACTGGGGGTATGGGGGCGTATTCTCCTGCGCCCGTGGTCACCCCTGCTATTCATGCCAAAGCCATGCGTCAAGTGATTATGCCTGCCATTCGTGGTATGAAAGCAGAAGGGCATACCTATACGGGATTCTTGTACGCTGGACTCATGATCAGTGCCTCGGGTGAGATAAAAACCCTGGAATTCAACTGCCGTATGGGCGACCCTGAAACCCAGCCAATTATGATGCGGTTAAAGTCGGACTTGGTGGAGGTTCTTGAGTGGGCAGTGAAGGGAAACTTGGACCAAGTGCAATTGGAGTGGGATCGACGCAGTGCCGTGGGTGTGGTGATGGCTGCCCACAACTATCCCAACACACCACGCAGTGGCGATGTGATCACTGATCAGGGTAAGGATGACCAAGACACTCACGTCTTTCATGCAGGAACAGGGATTAATGAGCAGGGTGCTTTGGTGACGCGAGGGGGGCGAGTGCTGTGTGTCACGGCGCTGGGAGACACGCTCCGCAGTGCTGCCACAAAAGCCTATCAACGCCTTGAGTGTATTGACTTTGCTGGCAAGCAATATCGTCAAGACATTGGCTGGCGCGCACTTAAAAACTGATTTTATCGACGTACCACTGTATCACTGGCAAGATCGATAATCCGAGAGGGGCTCGTGCGGCGCATGGTTCGCCCTTTGATGACTTTCACCTGTTGACCCAGTTGTCTGTAACACTCACGCACATGACGAATAGGACGGCGACCCGATAAGTTGGCACTGGTTGAGGTGATTGGCATGTTAATGCTGTTAAGTAACGCCACCGTATCAGGGTGAGCATCCACCCTTACTGCAATTTTTTTACTTTTGTGGCGTCCTCTAACAAGGGGTAATACGGCGCCTGTGGCGGGTACAAGAAAAGTCACAGGTCCTGGCCAATGAGCTTGAACTTTGTGTTGTTGGGTTGCATCCAGTCGATGATGTAAAGGCTGCAATTGTTTGGCATTCTTTGCGATCACAATCAGTCCCTTATGACTTGGGCGTTGCTTAATGTGGAGTAGTTTTTTAAGTCCGCGTTGGCTATAGGGTGAGCAGCCTAATCCAAAGACAGCCCGCGTGGCATAGGCGATGACCCCACCATGAGCAAGATAGTGTCGTAATGCGCGTCCTGAGATTGAGAGCTGGTGTTGTTTCATAGTTTATTTGTAAGGTCTGAGAATGATACACTGCACTGTTTATAGTGATTTTAACGGATAAAACGGGTATGGATGTTAACGATATTAAAACGTATTTGTTGGATTTACAAAAGAGCATCGTTAAACGCTGTGAAGAATTAGATGGTCAACGTTTTCGTTTTGACAGTTGGCAGCGTCCCCAAGGTGGCGGCGGAGTCAGTGCGTTAATCGAAGAGGGTAACCTGTTTGAGCGTGGAGGAGTGAATTTCTCGCACGTCATGGGACAGGGTTTACCGCCCTCAGCCACGCAGCATCGCCCTGAATTGGCGGGACGCCGGTTTGAAGCTCTTGGGGTCTCTTTGGTATTGCATCCACGTAACCCTTATATCCCAACGGTGCACATGAATATACGCTGCTTTATTGCCTTTGATGATGTTAAAGAGCCAGTTTGGTGGTTTGGCGGCGGAATGGATTTAACGCCCTATTATGGTTTTAAAGAGGATGCGGTTCATTTCCATCAAACCTGTCGACAGGCTTTATTGCCCTTTGGGGAGCAATGGTATCCGCAGTTTAAACAATGGTGTGATGAGTATTTTTTCTTAAAACATCGCCAAGAGCCACGAGGCGTTGGTGGCATATTTTTTGATGATTTTAATGAATTAGGCTGGGATCAGTCCCGCCGTCTTTGGGCGAGTGTGGGGGACCATTTTTTAAGTGCCTATGTGCCCATCGTGGAAAGAAGAAAAGACCATCTTTATGGTGAACGAGAGAGAGATTTTCAAGCCTATCGACGTGGACGTTATGTTGAGTTTAATCTGGTCTATGATCGAGGAACATTGTTTGGTCTTCAATCAGGCGGTAGAACAGAATCTATTCTAATGTCCATGCCGCCAATTGTACGTTGGCGCTATGACTGGCAGCCTGAAGCTGGTAGCGTTGAAGCAACGCTACTCACTGATTTCATTAATGGACGTGATTGGGTTTAGAGTGTGATGATTTTCTGGCAACAAGTGATTAATGGCTTAACCTTGGGGAGCATATATGCTCTTGTGGCACTGGGTTACACCATGGTTTATGGCATTATGGAGCTGATTAATTTTGCTCATGGTGATGTGGTCATGGTGGGCGCATTAATTGCCTTAACCCTAACACAGTGGTTTATGCAGCAAGGATTGGGTTTTCCTCTTTCCTTGTTGCTGGCCTCTGGTCTTTCCATTTGTGTTTGTATGCTCCTAGGTTGGGTCATTGAGAGAGTTGCTTACCGACCATTACGCACAGCACCAAAACTTGCGCCACTCATCACTGCGATTGGTTTGTCACTGTTGTTACAGCAACTGGCCGCTTTAATTTGGGGAAAGAGCTATTTGCCTTTCCCGGGAAACTTAGAGGGTAGCAGTTATGCTTGGCATGGGATTGTGATTTCATCCTTGCAGTTAAGTATTTTTATCTTGTCATTGCTTTTGATGTTTTTACTTTGGCAATTGGTGCATCATACAAAGCTTGGTCGTGCAATGCGCTCTACAGCACAAAGCGTTCCCTTCGCTCAATTGATGGGCGTTAACACCAACCAAGTGATTTCACAAACCTTCATTATCGGTTCTGCCCTTGCCGCTGTGGCTGGGGTCATGGATGTCATGTATTACTCGGTCGGTAACTACACCATGGGTTTTTTATTGGGACTCAAAGCCTTTACTGCGGCAGTGTTAGGCGGGATCGGTAATTTAAAAGGCGCGATGTTGGGTGGTCTGCTGCTAGGCGTCTTGGAGGCATTGGGGGCAGGCTATATTGGCGATATTACCCATGGCATTATGGGCAGTAACTATAAAGATGTCTTTGCTTTTTTTGTCTTGATTTTAGTGCTTATTTTTAGACCCAATGGATTATTGGGCAGTAACAATCAGGAGAAGGTTTAATGAAAAAATCTCTCCCACTTATTGTGTTGGCCTGTCTTCTCCCGTGGTTGGTTTATGTCTTTATTGGGCAGAGTTGGGTGAGGATTCTTGATTTTTCTTTGCTCTACTTAATGCTCTCCTTAGGCTTAAATGTGGTGGTGGGTTATGCAGGTCTTTTGGATTTGGGGTACATCGCATTTTTTGCGGTGGGCGCTTATAGTTATGCGCTATTGTCCTCCCCACAATTTGGCTTACATTGGCCACTTCTTGTTATTCTTCCCATTGGCGCTCTTTGTGCTGGCGTGTTTGGTGTATTGCTTGGCGCTCCCACCTTAAGGCTTAAGGGGGATTATTTGGCTATTGTCACCTTAGGCTTTGGTGAAATTATACGTATTTTTTTAAATAATCTGTCCACCCCTATCAACATTACCAACGGCCCGCAGGGCATTAGTGAGATAGATCCTCTTCATGTTGGAAGCTTTGTTTTCAATCACAGCTCAGCATTAATGGGGATATCTGTACCCTCTGTAATTCATATCTATTACCTGTTCTTACTTGCGGTCATTGTGACGATTGTTTTTTCTTATCGATTAGAAAAATCCAGGGTGGGACGAGCATGGATGGCCATTCGTGAGGATGAGCTCGCTGCCTCTTGTGTTGGCATTCACACTAAGCGATATAAATTGTTGGCCTTTGGCTTGGGGGCTACCATGGGTGGTTTATCGGGTGGTCTGTTTGCAGGCTTTCAGGAATTTGTGAGCCCAGAGAGTTTCACCTTAATGGAATCGGTGATGATTTTATGTATGGTGGTTCTGGGTGGCATGGGGCATATTCCAGGAGTCATTGTGGGTTCCTTATTGTTAAGTGTTTTACCTGAATTATTGCGTGAGAGTGCAGGCTGGCAAAAGAGCTTACTGGGCTCAGTGTGGGTGGATCCAGCTAATTTACGCTTGATTATGTTTGCGCTTGCTTTGGTCATCATGATGCTACTACGTCCTGAGGGACTCATTCCCTCAAGCGTGAGAAAGAAGGAGTTGCATCATGAGTAATATTTTGGAAGTGAACGCTATTTCCAAGCGCTTTGGTGGACTCATTGCATTAAACAATGTGAGTTTAGTTATTCCTCAGCATAGCATTGTGGGTTTGATTGGTCCCAATGGGGCGGGCAAGACCACCTTGTTTAATATTATTACAGGCCTGTATCGGCCAGACCAAGGGCATATGCTGTTATTGGGTAAGAGGTTACCCGTGGGGCAAGCTCATGAAGTGGCGCGCTGTGGGATTGCTCGAACCTTTCAGAACATCCGTTTGTTTGGTCATCTAACTGTCCTAGAAAATATTTTAGTGGGCCGTCATTTGCGTTCTACGGCATCGGTATTGGGGGCTATTTTTAATACCGCTCACACGCGCCAAGAGGAGCGTGAGATGCGTGATAAAGCATTCTATTTTCTTAACTACGTGGGTTTGAGTCATCGCGCTCAGGATTATGCTAAAACACTCTCCTATGGTGATCAACGTCGTTTAGAAATTGCTCGCGCACTGGCCACAGAGCCTCAGGTTCTTGCTTTAGATGAACCTGCTGCCGGCATGAACAGTAAAGAGCGTCAGGATCTCGCGCAGCTTATTCAACGGATTAAGGAAGAAGGGGTGACTGTCTTGGTGATTGAGCACGATGTGAAATGGATCATGTCCTTGTGTCAGCAAGTGAGCGTATTACATTTTGGGCAAGTGATTGCTGAGGGAGACCCGCATTTGGTGCAAAATAATGCCAAAGTCATTGAAGCGTACTTAGGTAGGGGGCAGCATCATGTTGCTTGATGTGCAAGACCTATCGGTGAGTTACGATGGCATTCAAGCGGTTCGTCAGATAAGCTTTAATGTAAAGCAAGGCGAGAGGGTGACCATCATTGGGGCCAATGGAGCGGGTAAAAGTTCTACTCTCAAAGCCCTAGCGGGACTCATTAAATTAACTCAAGGACGTATCCAGTTTAACGGACAAACCATAAATACTGTTCCGGCCTATGAGCGTGTGGCGCTTGGACTGTGCTTGGTTCCTGAGGGTAGAGGGATTTTTCAGCGCATGAGTATTGAGGAGAATTTATGGATGGGGGCCTATTCCCGGGGAGTTAAAGAGTTTAATCAGCAAGTGGGCCAAGTCTATGATATTTTTCCTAGGCTCTATGAAAGGCGTTCACAAAATGCCGGCACCTTGTCAGGTGGGGAGCAGCAAATGCTCGCTATTGGTCGTGCCTTGTTATCACAACCCCAATTGTTAATGTTAGATGAGCCCAGTATGGGACTGGCACCGCAAATGGTGGACCATTTATTTGAGGTAATTGGTAAGGTAGTCAGTCAAGGGGTGAGTTTGTTGTTGATTGAGCAGAATGCAGAATTGGCTTTGCATTTATGTGATCGGGCGTATGTGATGGATACGGGTGAGATCATTCTCTCTGACAGTGCAAAAAACTGTCTCACTCACCCGTTAGTTCAACAAGCCTATCTTGGATAAGGTTTTAGTTAGCCACAGCGGATTTATTGCCGTTTTTCCATTGATACAGAGTGACTTCTGCGTTCTTTAAATCCCCTTTGTCGTCAAAGGCGATCTTCGCCGTAACTCCATCATAATCAATAGTTGGTAATACTTTTATATATTGAGCAGGATCAGTGGATTGGGCTTTTTGCATAGCGGCTACCATGACGCCAACGGCATCATAAGCGTAAGGAGCATAGTCTTGAATGGGCCCATATTTTGCTTTGAAGTGTTTCTCAAAATCAGGCCCTTTGGGCATTTTCTCAAGAGGAACGCCAGGGAGACTACAGAAGCTGCCATTGGCAGCGTCCCCTGCAAGTTGAGCAAATTCAGTTGAACAACCGCCATCGCCCGTTAAGAAAACCGCTTTACTTCTAAGAGCGCGTAGCTGTTTTACCATGGGTCCACTTTGTGCATCCATGCCGCCGTAAAAAATCACATCTGCAGATTTTCCTTTGATGCGGGTGAGAATAGCGCTAAAGTCAGTACTGTGGTCATCGGTATGTTCACGAGCAACCACTTCAACACCCTTTAGATTTTTAGCGAATTCATCGGCCAATCCCTGACCGTAGGCGGTGGCATCATCTATGATGGCAACTCGTTTGGCATTTAAATGTTGACTGGTAAATTGGGCTAATACCCTTCCTTGTTGGATATCATTGGCCATTACTCTAAAGGCGGTTTTAAATCCTTGTTGAGTATATTTGGGGTTGGTGGCTGAGGGTGATATTTGAACAATACCTGCATCAGCATAAATACGTGAGGCTGGAATGGTTGTGCCAGAGTTTAGATGACCCACTACGCCGTTAACCTTTTGATCAGCAAACTTTTGTGCCACGATGGTCCCTGTTTTAGGGTCGGCTGCGTCATCTTCACTTTGAAGGGTGAAATGGACTTTTTTGCCATTGATTAAAATAGACTGTTGGTTGGCATCATCAATGGCTAACTGGGCACCGTTGGCGTTGTCCTGGCCTAAATGCGATTGTGGTCCGGTGAGCGGTGCTGCAGATCCGATAATCACTTCAACGGTATCACTGCTGGCGGCATTAGAAGGTGTTTTTTGGCAGCCAGTTAATAGCGCGAGGGCAGATAACAATACAGATAGTTTGAGTGTGTTTTGCATAACCATAAAATTAGCTGCCCTTTGATTAAGTTGAATAGTTACCGACTAAGAACCCATTTCAAAATGGTGTGTAGATCGGCATCAGAAACTGTTTTTTGTGCTGGCATCGCCATGGCACCCCAAACGCCACCACCACCATGTCTGACTTTATTAAAGAGTTTATCTTCAATGCCTGCAACGCCTTGATATTTTTTAGCAACATCTTGGTAGGCAGGGCCTAAAATTTTATGGTCAATTGCGTGACAGGATAGGCAGCCATGTTGAGCTGCCAGTGTTTCACCTTTCTCAGCGGCATAGGTTGAGGTTGTGATAAATGCGACGGA
>JAGXAW010000040.1 GCA_018971415.1 Betaproteobacteria bacterium | reverse complement strand
AGCATTCTCAAATGTGACATGAACTCAATGCAATATGTGGAGAGTGGAGAAAAGGCCAATGAGGCCACCCAACAATTGCTTAAACAGCCTTGGGCTCAACGTTTAAAACAGGCGAGAGCGAGTCAAGATCCTCAAGCGCAGTTTATCTGGGCCATCTACCGAGATTTATTCCATTATTGCGCACTACACTTACAAGACATTGCCGAGAGTGCAAGAGACATTGATTTTGCCTTACGTTGGGGCTTTGGTTGGCAGGAGGGGCCCTTTGAGATATGGCAACAGGCAGGATGGCAGGATGTAGCACAATGGATTAATGAAGATATTAAAGAGGGTAGAGCACTCTGCTCAGCACCTCTACCCTCATGGGTGTTTGATGGGCGCACAGGGGTCCATGATCAACAGGGATCCTGGAGTGCCAATCAGCAGAGAAACGTAGCTTACAGTGATCTTAAAGTCTATCAGCGTCAACGCTTTCCTGAAAAAGTATTGGCTAATAAAAATGAGATTTTTACAGCTGGGGAGAGTATTTTTGAAACACCAGAGCTGCGTGCCTGGACACTGGATTCAACCATTTTAATTGCCACGTTAAAGACCAAGATGCATACCTTTAACACGCTTGCCTTAGAGTCTTTGTATAGGGCAATCCGAGAGGCTGAACAGCATTTCAAAGGGCTCGTCATTTGGGCCCCTGATGCCCCTTTTTCTGCAGGTGGTGATTTAAAAGGGTTTCTTGAGGTCTATGCCAAAGAGGGCCCTGCGGGCTTAATGCGAGAGGAAGAAATCTTCCAAAATACCATGCAGTACCTTCGTTATAGCGCCATTCCTACCGTTGCCGCAGTACGCGGTTACGCACTGGGTGGTGGCTGTGAAACTTTCCTGCACGTCGATCGACGCGTGATGCATTTTGAAACTAACGTTGGCTTGGTTGAGGTAAAAGTAGGGCTCTTGCCCGGTGCAGGAGGTCTCACCACCTTAACAAAACTCTGTGGGCAACGGGCTATTGAACTCAATAACCCCCGTGAAGCCTTGCCTCTCTTACAACGCTTTTTTCAGCAAGTCATGTTCTCAGAAATCACAAATAGTGCGAGAGAAGCATGGCAACTGGGTTATTGCCAAGCTGGTGATGTGATGGTCCCTCATGCAAGTGAACTTCTCCATGTGGCAATTGAAAATGCCACTGTGATGGCCAACAGTTGTTATCGTCCACCCATTAACAGTTCTTTTCCGGCGATGGGGTGTGATGGGTTAGCGCTTCTGCGACAAAACCTGATTCAATGGCAACAGGGCGGGCTTATCACAGAACACGATGCGATCATCGGTGAAGCCATTGCCCAGGTAATGTGTGGCGGAGGAGTTGATACAGGGACACCGATTAACGAAGCATGGTGCCTTAAATTAGAAAGAGAGCATTTTGTTAAACTGATGGGCTATGAAAAAACCCGAGCACGGATTCAAGCCATGCTCGATACTGGTAAAGCATTGAAAAACTAATATGAAAAAAGACGTTTTTATTGTAGCTGCAAAGCGCTCAGCCGTAGGCCGTGCTCCTCGCGGGCAATTTAGTCATTTACGCGCTGATGATTTGGCGACGCAAGTTACCCAAGGTGTATTGAACAGTCTTCACCACCTGGATTATTCTGCCGTCAATGATTTTATCCTAGGCTGTGCTATGCCTGAGGGAGAACAGGGTCTTAACCTTGCCCGTATTGTTGCCTTGATGAGTGGACTGCCTACCAGCGTTCCAGGGATGACCTTAAACCGCTTTTGCGCCTCAGGCTTAACGGCTATTGAATTGGCCTATCAAAAAATTGCCTTAGGGGAAGCGCATCTTATCCTTGCAGGTGGCGTGGAGAGCATGAGTCGTATTCCTATGGGCGGCTTTCGCTCCACCCTCAATGCAGATTTTTTACTGGATCCATTGGGACAATCGCTAGCCCTTGGTATGGGACAAACAGCAGAAAACCTCGCTTCTCAATGGCATATCTCGCGTGACGAGCAGGATGCTTACGCATTACTCTCTCACGAAAGAGCATTGAAGGCTCAACAAAAAGGTTATTTTAAAAGTGAAACTGTTCCCATACGTGTTTGCTATCAAGAGGTTGATTTGCCACAACAGCGCTTAAACCATCATGAGCTGTTGATCGATCAAGATGAATGTCCTCGCTCAGATACGAGTTTAGAGAGTTTATCTAAATTAAAACCCGTTTTTTCGGTTAAAGGCAGTGTCACGGCAGGCAACAGCAGTCCTTTGTCAGATGGCGCAGCAATGCTCGTGCTGGCCAGTGAAGAGGCCGTGAAAGACCATCAATTAACGCCTCTTGCCAGAGTGATTGGTTTTCATACTACAGGTGTACCGCCACATATCATGGGCTTGGGTCCGGTCGAAGCCGTCCCGCCCTTATTAAAGCGCCATGGCATTACCCATGATGAGTTGGATTGGATTGAGTTAAATGAAGCTTTTGCGGCCCAAGTATTGGCAGTTCAAAAGACCTTGGCCTTTAATCCTGAGCGCTTAAATCCCATGGGAAGCGCCATTGCCCTGGGCCACCCATTGGGAGCAAGCGGCGCCATTAGAACCACTACGTTGATTCATGGTCTACAACGGATTCATGGCCGCTATGGGCTAGTTACCTTATGTGTAGGGATGGGGCAGGGTATCGCCGCGCTCTTTGAAAAACTGTAATTTATTTTGTCTTGTAATGAGTGATTGATTTATGAAAATCCTAGTACCAGTAAAACGTGTTTTAGACTACAACATTAAACCCAGAGCCAAGGCTGATGGTTCAGGAGTTGAGTTAACAGGTTTAAAAATGTCTATGAATCCCTTTGATGAAATTGCCCTTGAGGAGGCCATTCGTCTAAAAGAAAAAGGCATAGCCAGCGAAGTGGTGGCAGTGAGTTGCGGCCAAACCAGCTCTCAGGACACCTTACGAACCGCACTGGCCTTGGGCGCTGATCGTGCGATCTTAATTGAGCATGATGGTGAGTTCGAACCTTTAGCTGTCGCTAAATGCTTAGTTAAACTGATAGAACAAGAACAACCAAAAATAGTGATCTGCGGTAAACAAGCCATTGATGATGATGCGAATCAAACAGGGCAAATGTTAGCGGCACTGTTAAACTGGTCACAGGCCACTTTTGCCTCCAAGGTTGAAGTTGAAGAAGATCGCCTGTTGGTGACCCGTGAAATTGATGGTGGCTTAGAGACGCTCTCGGTGACGCTTCCCTCTGTGGTGACCACTGATTTAAGACTTAATGATCCGCGTTTTGCTACCTTACCCAATATCATGAAAGCCAAGAAAAAACCTTTGGAGACGATACAAGCTAATACGCTTGGCATAGATTTAACCCCAAGAGTAACAATCCTAGGCGTTAGAGAGCCCGATCCACGTAGCTCTGGTGTGCGTGTTGACAGTGTGGACAGCTTGATTGATAAATTAAAACATGAAGCTAAAGTGATTGCTTGAGGACCATATGACTACACTCATCGTTGCAGAATTAGAAAAAAACCAACTCAAAGAATCAGTCAGACAACTGATTGCAGCAAGTACCCCCATTCCAGGTGAAAAACATTTGCTAATTATGGGGCATCAGCTCGATAAGGCCCTCGCAGAGTGCCAACTGTTGCCTCATATTTCTAAAATTATTGTGGCAGATGATGCCAGCTTATCTGATGAGAGCGCAGAAAAAATGGCTGAGGTTGTGTTAAGTATTGCCGAGCAATACAGTCATATTTTGACGCCCGCTACCGCCTTTGGTAAAAACTTTTTACCCAGAGTAGCAGCGAGGCTTGATGTACCTCAGCTCTCTGAGGTAATTCAAGTTAAAGATGCCGAGCACTTTAGCCGCCCCATCTATGCCGGAAGTTTAATTACTGATGTTAAGGTCACTGAAAAAATCATCCCCATGACCATTCGCATAAGCGCCTTTGATGCTGTTCAAGGTCGTAATGCAAATGGGGCGACTATCGAAAAACTCAGCATGCCAACACTACCCAACATCAGTCAACGTGTGAGCTTAAACTTACATGACTCCACACGCCCCCAATTAGATAGCGCCAAAGTAGTGGTCTCAGGTGGCCGTGGGCTCTCCAGCCAAGAAAACTTTCATGCTCTGTTAGAGCCCTTGGCAGACAAATTAAATGCTGCCCTAGGCGCCTCCCGTGCTGCCGTGGATTTAGGCTATGCACCAAATGATTATCAAGTGGGACAAACCGGCAAAATCATTGCGCCCAACTTATATATCGCCGTGGGTATTTCTGGAGCGATCCAGCATTTGGCTGGCATGAAAAACGCAAAATGCATCGTGGCCATCAACAAGGATCCTGATGCACCGATACACCAGGTTTCTGACTATAGTTTAGTGGGGGACTTAAATGAGGTGATACCGGAGTTAACCAGTAAGTTATAAAGATAAAAACGCCCTTATTGGGCGTTTTTTTTATACTGACTGCAGGGGGATTTTTACCCCTTTTCGTTTTATTGCATTCTTTTCATCCACGTATACGAGACTGGGTTCGAAGTTTTCCAGTTCAATCTCTTCAAACTGCGCATAAGTGGCAATGATCAATATATCGCCAACCTGGGCTTTGCGTGCAGCGGCACCGTTAACTGAGATCATACCGGAACCTCTCTCGCCACGAATGGCATAAGTGGTAAAGCGATCGCCATTATTAACGTTATAAATATCTATTTGTTGGTACTCACGAATGTCTGCTGCATCCAATAAATCCTCATCAATGGCACAGGATCCCTCATAACCCAATTCGGAATGAGTCACTGTAACCCGATGTAATTTGGCTTTAAGCATAGTGCGTTGCATGGGTACTCTCCAAGTTTACTAATCACTAAGTGAATTATACTACCAAACGCATTTTGCGTCGCAACAAGTGATTTTGAAGAGTAGAATAAACTATTTTTCTTGATCAGTTTGAGTTTTGATGATGACAGTAAATACTTTGAATCAAGCCGAGCGTGACGAGCTGATTAAGCATGTCAGCTTGTCTTTAGAGGAGGACAGGGGGGAAAAAGACCTTACCGTCCAACTTATCAGTCCAGAACAGCAAGCCAAAGCACAGATTATTACTCGAGAATATGCCGTCATTTGCGGCCAAGCATGGGTTAACGAGGTATTTCAGCGCTGTGATCCTGGCGTAAAACTGAATTGGCAAGTGAACGAGGGTGAGCTTGTTAATGAAAACCAAAGCATTTTAAACGTGGAAGGGAATGCAAGAGCCTTACTTACAGCCGAGAGGACAGCACTTAACTATCTACAAACCCTCTCAGCAGTGGCCAGTAAAACCCATCAATATGTCGAGGCCATCAAAGGCTATCACTGCGCCATCGTTGATACCAGAAAGACCATACCTGGTCTTCGCTTAGCACAAAAGTATGCGGTGAGAGTAGGGGGTGGGCAGAACCATCGACTAGGGCTCTATGATGCGTTTTTAATCAAGGAAAACCATATTTTGGCTGCAGGCTCGATTAGAGCTGCCTTTGAGATTGCAAAAACTCTAGCGCAGGGCAGTCAGTGGATTGAGGTTGAGGTGGAAACCTTGGATGAATTGGAAGAGGCCCTGGCCGCTGGGGTGGAGATGATCTTACTTGATAACATGAGCATTGAGTCCATCATGCAGGCTGTGAGTCTTGCTCAAGGACAAGCTATCCTAGAGATTTCAGGTGGCGTTAATCTTGAGAACGTCAGAACCTATGCCGCCACGGGTGTTCAAAGAATATCCATTGGCACCTTAACCAAAGATATTAAAGCTATCGATTTTTCTATGAGAATCAAGTAAATGGACAGACAAGTTAAAGTTGATTATCACAACCCTGTTAAGTTAAGTACAGAGCAAGCCTGGGCTAAAGTCTTAGAAGAACCAGATCAAGTAAGGCGTCAGTGGTTAAAGGATGCTATAAAAAGTATCTTAAAAGAACAGAATATCCTGTTGGTATCTCATTACTATGTCCACCCTGATTTGCAGGATTTGGCCATTGAGACCGGGGGTATTGTGGCCGATTCACTGGAAATGGCCCGCTTTGGTAAAAACAGCTCTGCGCAAACCTTGGTGGTAGCTGGAGTTAAATTTATGGGCGAGACCGCTAAAATCCTCTCTCCCGAAAAAACCATCCTGATGCCTGATTTAGAGGCCAATTGTTCACTGGATTTGGGCTGTCCTGTCGAGAGTTTTATTGACGCTTCCCAACACTATCCAGAACATGTCAAAGTGGTCTATGCCAATACCAGCGCGGCGGTTAAAGCCCATTCTGATTGGGTAGTGACCTCTAGTTGTGCGGTGGATATCGTCAAGCATTTACGCGATCTGGGTAAATCCATTTTTTGGGCACCCGATAAGCATCTGGGTAACTATATTAAAAATGAAACAGGGGCTGATATGGTTTTATGGCAAGGCTCTTGTATTGTTCATGATGAATTCAAGGCTTTTGAGCTAGAACAACTAAAAAAAGAGCGTCCACAGGCCATCGTCCTTGTTCACCCTGAGTCCCCGAGTGCTGTCATTGCTTTAGCTGATGTTGTTGGCTCCACCTCAGCCATTTTAAAAGCTGCAAGAGAGTTTCCTAACCAAGAATTTATTGTGGCCACAGACAGTGGCATGATGCATCAATTGCGCACTCAAAATCCGGGGAAAATCTTTATAGAAGCCCCCACATCGGGCGCCAGTGCAACCTGTAAAAGCTGTGCCCATTGTCCATGGATGGCCATGAATGGTTTAGAAAACCTTTATCGCTCTTTAGTTGAAAAAAGAGGGGAGATTGTTGTCGATGAAACCTATTTGGCGAAGGCAAAAATCCCCATTGAGCGCATGCTTCAATTCACCAGCCGTTCAAGTGGCACCACCAAGCCAGGGATGGTACCTGGCATTGGCGCTGCCTAAGCGTTAAAACTGCGGGGTGAGAATGGTGGGCATTGCCTTAGGCAAAAGCCCAGGATAATCGCGGCTGTAATGTAAACCGCGACTTTCACGACGTAGTTGTGCTGACTTCACGATTAACCCTGAGACTTGCACCAAATTACGCAGCTCCAACAAGTCTCTGGTAACGTGGAAGTTCGCGTAAAACTCTTTGATTTCCTCGTGCAACAGATCAAGACGATGCTGCGCTCGCTCAAGACGTTTATCCGTGCGCACAATACCTACATAGTCCCACATAAAGCGGCGTAACTCATCCCAGTTATGGGAAATCACCACCTCTTCATCAGCATCGGTAACTTGGCTGGCATCCCAGACTGGAAGATTCTCCGTCACGTTACTTGGATGATCCTTAATATATTGACTCGTGGCGGTGGCAATCACTAAGCACTCTAGCAGTGAGTTACTGGCTAAACGATTGGCGCCATGGAGCCCGGTGTAAGCGGTTTCTCCCACGGCATAGAGATTTTCTAAATCAGTACGCCCAGCAAGATCGGTCATTAAGCCACCGCAAGTATAGTGAGCTGCTGGCACCACAGGTAAGGGCTCCTCAGCCATATCAATCCCAAGAGACAAACAGCGCTCATAAATGGTAGGGAAATGATTGACGATAAAATCTTTGCCTTTGTGTCGAATATCAAGATAAACACAATCCAAACCATGTTTCTTCATCTCAAAGTCAATGGCCCTGGCCACAATATCTCTGGGTGCAAGCTCTGCCCGTGGATCATGCTTAGGCATAAAACGATCGCCATTGGGAAGGAGCAATAGTCCTCCCTCACCACGCACAGCCTCAGAAATTAAAAAGGATTTTGCATGGGGGTGGTATAAACAGGTGGGATGAAATTGAATAAATTCCATGTTAGCAACCCGGCAACCAGCACGCCAGCCAGCGGCAATGCCATCGCCTGTGGAGGTATCTGGATTGGTGGTATAAAGATAGACCTTTCCTGCGCCACCAGTTGCCAAAATGGTGTGTTGAGCAGCAAAGGTTTCCACTTCACCGGTTAATTCATTGTAGGCATAAATACCGAGGCAACGCTGCCCCCCCATTTTTAATTTACGGGTGGTGATTAAATCCACCAACATATGGTGATCAAATAGGGTGATATTTGGATGGTCTTTAAGTTGAGGATAGAGACGGTTTTGTACGGCGGCGCCAGTGGCATCAGCTGCGTGAACAATACGACGATGGCTGTGGCCTCCCTCACGGGTTAAATGGAGTTGTCCCTGCTCTTCGGTAAAGGGGACACCCTGTTGAGATAACCAATTAATGGCATCAGGAGCATGCTCAACAATAAATTTTGTGGCCTCCATGTCACATAAGCCTGCACCAGCTTCAAGGGTATCTTGCACATGAGATTCAAAACTGTCGCCTTCACCCATCACAGCAGCGATCCCGCCTTGAGCCCAGTGGCTTGCGCCATCTTCTAAATCACGCTTAGTGATTACTGCAACTCGATGAGTGTCAGCCAGTTTTAAAGCTGCCGTTGCACCGGCTAAGCCACTCCCAATGATTATCACATCAAAGCTTTTCAACATCGTGTTCGTCATCTCTGTATTCATCAACAATCTCTCTAGTTTAGGTGGGTTATTCTCTAATCACAAGGGCTTTTAGGCTTTTCAAAAGAAAATCATCTGGCATCTAAACAAACATATAGATGATCTATAAGACTTGTGATAAGTTAAGACAAATTAATAACGCATCCAAAAGTATGGTTACCTTATCCCCCCATCTTCTGGTCGTAGAAGATGATCTTATTTGGCAACATGCTGTAGAACGAACCATGGCAAACCAAGGCTGGTTTGTTAGTTGTTCTTCTGACCTTAGGGCCAGTGAAAAAATCCTCAAAAATGAAAAAATAGACCTTTGCTTAGTTGATCTCAACCTTGATCACGCTGGGCATGGATTTGATTTGGTGAATTTTATTTCTCGACACGCGCCGCACACTCAATCCATCATACTGTCCGGTATTGATGATGACGAGGAGAAAATCAAAGGATTAAAATTAGGGGCTATTGATTACCTCACTAAGCCCATCAGTTTAAAAGAATTGGCTCTTCGACTAGACCGTTTAATTAATCATTTATCGCCAAATGCCGCTGTAAAGGTTTGTGAGAATAGTATTTGTTTTAAAAACTTTCGCTTTAACAAATCAACCTATGAATTGTTCTATCAAGAGCGAGCTATCCATCTCACCGATAATGAAAAACTGCTCCTCTTTTATTTTCTAACAGCGCCTCAAGGCAAGCTTAAAAGGGAAGTGATTAGTGAGAAAATTCTAAAAAAAACATTGCATCCAGCGGACCGGGCGGTGGATATGCTAATTAGTCATTTAAGACAAAAATTTAGCTTCCTCACGCAACAAGTTGTTATTAAATCCCTCAGGGGCGTTGGCTACCAATTATTTATTAACTAACCTTAAGATTAGCCAAACAAAGTCTCTTTTAGAACCCGATGTAAATACTGTCCGTAGCCATTTTTACTCATGCTGGAAGCCATTGTCTCCAATTGCTCAGCACTGATTAATCCTTTTCTGTAGGCAATTTCCTCTGGACAGGCGATTTTTAAGCCCTGTCGTTTTTCAATGGTTTGAATATACTGAGAGGCTTCCAGTAAGGATTCATGAGTCCCTGTATCGAGCCAGGCAAAGCCTCTACCCATCAATTCAAAGTGCAGTTGTTGCTGTTGTAAATAGAGTTTATTGAGGTCCGTAATTTCCAGTTCACCGCGCGGTGAAGGCGTTAAGCTTGCGGCCAAATCACAGACTTGCTCATCATAAAAGTATAACCCCGTCACGGCATAGGAGGATTTAGGTTGTTGTGGTTTTTCTTCTAAACCAATGACTTTTCCGGACTGGTCAAACTCCGCAACACCATAGCGCTCAGGGTCTGACACTGCATAGGCAAATACGGTGGCGCCTGTTGTTCTCTGATTGGCGTTATCTAATAACTTAGAAAAGTCGTGACCGTAGAAAATATTGTCGCCCAGTACCAAGGCTGAGGGTTGATCGTTTAAAAAGTCTTTACCAATAATAAAGGCTTGGGCAAGTCCATCAGGGGAGGGCTGCACGGCGTAGGACAACGCTATTCCCCATTGGCTTCCATCCCCAAGTAGATCCTTAAAACGCGGCGTATCTTGAGGCGTACTAATGATTAAAATCTCTGTAATTCCGGCAATCATCAAGGTTGATAGCGGATAATAAATCATGGGTTTGTCGTACACAGGAAGCAGTTGTTTTGATATTGCCCGTGTTACAGGATACAAACGGGTGCCAGAACCACCGGCTAGAATAATTCCTTTTCTCATACGCTGACTCTATCTTGATAGTTGGTCTCAATCCACTGACGGTAGTGACCATTTAAAATATTATTCACCCAATTTTCATTATTTAAATACCAATCGATGGTTTTCTTAATGCCACTCTCGAAGGATTCCTTTGGACGCCAACCTAGCTCAGTCATGATTTTATTGGCATTAATGGCATAGCGGCGATCATGTCCGGGTCGGTCTTTCACAAAAGTAATCAGTGAGGAGTAGGGGAGCGAAGCTGGTTTTAAATGGTCCAGTTGACGACAAATCATCTCCACCAATTCAAGATTGGTCTTTTCGTTTAGGCCGCCTACATTGTATGTTTCACCAATTTTGCCCTTATCAAGTACCGTCATGATGGCCTCACAATGGTCCTCCACATAAAGCCAATCACGAATATTTTGCCCATCACCATAAACCGGCAAGGCTTTACCTTTTAAGGCATGTGAGATCATTAAAGGAATCAGTTTTTCAGGGAACTGATAGGGGCCATAATTGTTTGAGCAATTGGTAGTCAAAATGGGTAAGCCATAGGTATGGTGCCAAGCTCTCACCAAATGATCGGAAGCGGCTTTGCTAGCTGAGTATGGGCTATTGGGTTGATAGGCTGTGGTCTCTGAAAATGGTGGGTCATGAGGATCAAGTGAGCCAAACACCTCATCGGTGGAAACATGTAAAAAACGAAACTGAGCTTTCTGCTCTAAGGGCAATTGATCAAAATACGCTCTGGTCTCCTCAAGCAAATGAAAAGTAGCCACTATATTGGTTTGTATAAAATCACCAGGACCATGAATAGAACGATCCACATGGGATTCTGCTGCAAAATTAATAATGGCTCTTGGTTGATGTTGAGAGAGTAACTGCCGAATAACTTGTCTATCGCCCATATCCGCATGAACGAAGGTGTAGTGTGGATGATCTTTAACAGAAGACAGGTTATCTGGGTTTCCTGCATAAGTGAGTTTATCTAGATTGATAACAGGCTCATTTTTTTCTTTGAGCCAAGACAAAATAAAGTTTGAACCAATAAAACCCGCGCCACCTGTAACAATAATCATAGACATCAACTCAATCAGAATGAATATAAATTTAATATGAAAGTATAGCCTGAAGAGCCTTATAACAGCAAAGCCGTCCAATTGACCCCTGCAAATTACACTATTATACATGCGTATAATTTATATTATGTAAAGTTAAATAGATACCTCATACACTACCCAATCTTTAAATATATTTACAAAAATAATAAGAATTTTGTGGATAGCTACTACTCAAATCAGAAAAATACAATCACGGAGAATAAAAGATGTCAAAAACAACAACTTTCGCCATGATAGTTTCAACATTGTTATTGGTTGACTGTGGAGGCGGTTCTGGCAATGTAGTCTTTTGTGGTTATGATGCCTTTGGTAACCCTTATTACTGCAGCGTGCCAAATAATACACCCAGCAGTCCACCCACTCCTGTGGCCTCTAACCTTACCTTTCAGATTACGCCTGCAATAACTGCTATTGCCACACAACCCTTTAGCTATTCAATAAGCGCAACTGACAGTAATGGCAATAATTTTGTTTATACATATAGTAGCGTTCCGCAATCTGGCACCACCACCTTTAACAATCAAACAGCCATTTCTGCCATTATCACCACCACCTTAACGGAAAACGGTTCAAGTATTGCATTGTTTAACAATCAGACCACCAATACACTAACCCGTTATTTTAATCCAACCACTTATGAATTATTAGGCACTGCAGGTTCTTATCCAGGAAGTTTTTCGACGGTAACAAGTACCACGCCACTGCCTACCACTGGTCTTGTGGGCTACACATCAAACTATATCACTGCCAATCTCTTTAATGATTCCCAACAAACCATCTCTGATGGCACACTCAATGAAACCTTTTCATTAAACGCTAACACCGCTCAAACTGCGTATCTGTGTTATAACGACACACCCACTTTAACAACTCAAGGGAACACTGACGGATTAACGAACGACAATCAAAATATTTGCTTTAGTATTAATTCGGCAGGTCAATTACAGGGAATGCAAGTCACTCTTCCCATCAACAACGCTCAATTAATTTTCTATTAAAAAAAGCGCGTATTTAACTTTAAATACGCGCTTTAACTATCTGATTAAATTAAGAATTATTTTACCACTTTCATCCAAGGTGATTTACAGGATTGCACCGTAGGATAATATTGATTGCTGTCTGGGCAATAATATTGATACTGCTGTTGGGGTGCCGTTCTGTTTTGTGGTGCGGGTGGAGGTGTGTTTGGGCCACTGTTTTGCGTTGGAACTGGAGTAAGTGGCGCACTTAAACCTGATTCGCTTGCGAGCCTGGTTACGCGTGTTGCTCCGCCACCACCTAAAACTTGAACTCTTTCGCCCACTTTGAACGCCTCATCGGCACCTTGGGTTACTGCTATAACGTAACCGCTATCAAGGCGTACTGTAATTTCTACACCCTCTTTAGTTTCAATAGAACTCTCAGCAGCATTACCGGCTACGGCACCAGCTAACGCACCAAGTGCGGTGGCCGCAGCATTACCATTACCACCGCCAACGGTACTGCCCAATGCAGCTCCAGCGACACCACCACCTAAAATACCAACAATACCAGGTTGGTCGGATTGGATACGTACATGGCGAACACTCTCAACGGTACCTAAACGCACTGATTGCTCTCCTCTGACTTGAGAAGTGGTGTAATCCCCTCCTCCAACACCAGGTCCTGCGCAACCTGCTAGCAGTAGAGCAACTGGTGCAATAAGTACTAGGGAACGTGTAAATAAATTCATATAACCTCCAACAGTGATCTATTATTCAAGTATTATTTCATAAGTTTTGATATTTGCCAGTGAAACTGGTTCCACCTTAACAGTGTTTTACACATTTTTATTAGTATTTCAAGGATAGTAGTTATGGCTCAGTACGTATTTACCATGAATCGGGTTGGCAAGATTGTGCCACCCAAAAGACAAATTCTTAAGGACATTTCACTCAGTTTCTTTCCAGGCGCCAAAATTGGTGTTCTTGGTCTTAATGGTTCTGGTAAATCTACTCTTCTTAAAATCATGGCAGGTCTTGATAAAGAAATTGAAGGTGAAGCCATACCCATGCCTGGTATTTCAGTTGGCTATTTATCACAGGAACCACAAATCAATCCCGACCTCACCGTAAGACAAGCTGTTGAGGAAGGCTTAGGCGAAATCATTACAGCAAAGGCAGAACTAGAAAAAATCTATGCTGCCTATGCTGAGCCCGATGCTGATTTTGATCATTTGGCGGCGGAACAAGCAAGATTAGAGGCGATTTTAAGTGCCTCAGACGGACACAGTGCAGAATTGCAAATGGAAGTTGCAGCCGATGCCTTAAGACTTCCCCCTTGGGATACTAAAATCGCTCACCTCTCAGGTGGGGAGAAAAGACGTGTCGCCTTATGCCGTTTACTGATTTCCAAACCCGATATGCTGTTACTTGATGAACCCACTAACCACTTGGATGCTGAAAGTGTTGACTGGTTGGAACAATTTTTACATCGATTCCCAGGCACGGTAGTTGCCGTCACCCACGATAGGTATTTTTTAGACAATGCCGCAGAATGGATTTTAGAGCTAGACAGAGGTCAAGGTATTCCTTGGAAAGGCAACTACAGTAGCTGGCTTGAACAAAAAGAAAACCGTCTTAAACAAGAGGATGCCCAAGAATCCGCAAGACAAAAGGCTATTCAAAAAGAATTGGCTTGGGTCAGACAAAACCCTAAGGGACGACAGGCCAAATCAAAAGCCCGTATTGCGCGCTTTGATGAGTTGAGCTCGCAAGAATATCAAAAACGCAATGAAACCCAAGAGATTTTTATTCCTGTTGGTGAGCGATTGGGCGACCAGGTAATTGAGTTTAAAAATGTAACCAAGGCCTTTGATAAAAAACTCCTCATTGATAATGTGAGTTTCTCTATCCCCGCTGGCGCCATTGTTGGGGTAATTGGTCCAAACGGCGCTGGTA
>JAGXAW010000039.1 GCA_018971415.1 Betaproteobacteria bacterium | reverse complement strand
ACCGATGCAGTCATTGCCTGAGAGCTTGCCCCAGGCGCTGCGCTAAGAGACGACGCTTGAGTATTTACGGTATGAGTCTCACTTAATGATGAGGTAGAGTGCGCCTGAGCCACTTCATTTTCAGCTTGAGAGAGCGGTGCTCCTTGGGGTGTTGACAGCAGCTGAGCTGGGGGATCTTGTTTGAGTTTTGGTGACTTGGAGTGATTGAGCATCATGGGCAACAATACCACCACCACGGCCATAATGAAGGCGGCACCAATGGCTCTTCTTCGCGCGCTAACGCGGTAGACCTCCATTTCCTCCCAATCCTGCGGCTTTGCCATAACCCAACTCTACTCAGCGGGGGTTACGTTGGTTAACTGTTTGAGAATATTAGCAACCCGAGGCCGCAGTTCACGTCGATCAACAATCATGTCAATCGCTCCTTTTTCTAACAGAAACTCTGAGCGTTGAAAGCCTTCGGGAAGTTTCTCACGAACGGTCTGCTCAATCACGCGCGGGCCCGCAAAACCAATCAAGGCGTTGGGCTCTGCAATGACCACATCACCGATCATGGCGAAGCTCGCTGACACCCCACCCATGGTGGGATCTGTCAATACAGAAATAAAAGGCAATTTATGTTCTGATAAATGAGTTAAAGCAGCGCATGTTTTAGCCATCTGCATTAAAGACAATAGGCCCTCTTGCATCCTAGCCCCGCCACTGGCTAAAAAACACACATAAGGCAATCGTTGATCAATGGCAGCCTCAACAGCACGGACAAAACGCTCACCCACCACTGACCCCATCGATCCTCCCATGAAGCCAAATTCAAAGGAAGCGGCGATCAAAGGCAATCCCTCGAGCGTTCCTTGCATCACCACCAAGGCATCGGTCTCACCGGTGGCTTGTTTGGCTTCTTCAATGCGCTCTGGGTAACGACGACTGTCTTTAAATTTGAGGGAGTCAATCGGCGTCACCTCAGAACCAATTTCAAAACGTTCCTCAGGATCTAAAAACAAATCAAGACGTGTTCTCGCGTTAATACGAATGTGATGGGAGCATTTTGGACAAACATGAAGATTGCTTTCCAGATCAGAGCGATAGAGTACCGCCTCGCAAGAGCCACATTTCACCCACAATCCCTCAGGTACTGAGCCTTTGATATTGTGTTTATCTCGCTTAATACGTGGTGGTAATAGTTTTTTAAACCAACTCATAGTGCATTATCCAAAGCTTGTCTTAGTTCATGAATTAATTGACCAACCTCATGCGGTATTTTTTCCTTCTCCGCCTTTTCAATGGTTTCAACAATTCGTGATCCCACTACCACAGCATCGGCAAAGCGCCCAATGGACTTAGCCGTTTCTCCATCGCGTATACCAAAACCCACACCCACGGGAATAGTAACATGTTGTCGAATACGGTTGAGTTGCGCTTGCACATCAGCCACATCAATATGACTTGCCCCAGTTACGCCTCTTAGGGAAACGTAATAGACATAACCTCTAGCAAGCCCCGCAATCTCCTCAACTCGCTCATCGGTGGTGGTGGGAGCAATCAAGAAAATAGGATCTATGGCAAAGGGAGCTAAAGCCTGTGACAAGGCACGTGCTTCACTGGGTGGGTAATCCACCACCAATACCCCATCCACCCCAACCTCATGACAGGTTTTAACAAAGGCATCAACTCCCATCCGCTCAATCGGGTTGGCATAACCCATTAACACTATTGGCGTGGTGGTATTGGTCTGGCGAAAGGTTTTCACCACATTAAGTACATCCAGTAATCTGACGTTATTTTTTAGCGCTCTTTCACTGGCTCGTTGAATTACAGGACCATCTGCCATTGGGTCTGAGAAGGGAATACCTAACTCAATGATGTCAGCCCCAGACTCTACCATGGCGTGCATAGTGGGCAAACAACAGGACAAGTCAGGGTCACCAACGGTGAAAAATGGAATCAAAGCACAGCGCTGCTGGGCTTTGAGTGCAGTAAAAACTTGATCAATTCGTGACACAGTATGGGTCCCTCTATTTTTTATTTTCTTTTTACAGTGTGATACCACTTCGTTCTGCCACCGTTGCCATGTCTTTATCACCTCGACCAGAGAGATTCACAAGCAACACCTTATCAGAACTCATAGTTGGAGCAATTTTCATGGCATAGGCCAGAGCATGACTGGACTCTAAAGCAGGAATAATACCTTCCATTCGACACAGATCATGAAAAGCCTGCAGTGCTTCATCATCATTAATGGCCACATATTGAGCCCGGCCACTGTCTTTAAGCCAAGCATGCTCAGGGCCTACTCCTGGATAATCTAATCCCGCTGATATAGAGTGGGTTTCAATGATCTGTCCATTGTCATCTTGCAGAAGGTAGGTTCGGTTACCGTGTAAAACGCCTGGTGTTCCTGCCGATAAAGAGGCTGAATGTCGGCCAGAGTGAATGCCCTCACCTCCTGCCTCAACCCCAATTAACTGAACATTTGCCTCATTAATGTAGGGATAGAAAATGCCCATGGCATTTGATCCACCGCCCACGCAAGCCAAGACCGCATCAGGCTGACGACCAATCATGTCAGGCATTTGTGTAAGACACTCACGACCTACAACAGAATTAAAGTCTCTCGCCATCATGGGATAAGGATGGGGCCCTGCCACGGTACCAATAATATAAAAGGTATTGTGGACATTGGTAACCCAATCACGCATGGCTTCATTTAACGCATCCTTAAGGGTTCTCGAGCCACTTGTCACAGGCACAACCTCAGCCCCAAGCAACTTCATACGGTAAACATTCTGCGCCTGTCTTTTTACGTCCTCAGCGCCCATGTAAACCACACACTCCATGCCATAGCGTGCAGCGACGGTGGCTGTGGCAACGCCGTGCTGACCTGCTCCCGTTTCAGCAATAACCCTGGGTTTTCCCATGCGTTTAGCCAGCATCGCTTGGCCCACTGTATTGTTAATCTTGTGAGCACCCGTATGATTAAGGTCTTCACGCTTAAGATAAATTTGTGCCCCACCCAAGCTTTCAGATAAGCGTTTGGCATGATAAATAGGGCTTGGTCGACCCACATAGTGTTTCAACTCATAGGCCAATTCCTGCTGAAAGGCAGGATCGTCACGAACAAACAGGTATTCTTTTTTTAGGCTTTCAATGGCAGCAATGAGCGTTTCGGATACAAAAGTCCCACCATAGGGCCCGAAGTGTCCGTCATTACTTGGCATGTCATAAGGTTTCATTTCTCGCTCCTTGAATAAATGCTTGGCATTTATGTATATCTTTTATCCCGGGACTGTGTTCAACACCACTACTAACATCAACGGCCCAAGGATTTACTGCTCTAATGGCCTGCTGTACGTTATCAAGATTAAGACCACCTGAGAGGATAATTGGTTTACTTAATCCTCTTGGAATTAACCCCCAGTCAAAGGTTTTACCGGTACCTCCAGGTACCCCATCCAAATACGCATCAAGCAACAGTGCTTTTGCTTTACTAAAGTTAACTGCATATTGTACCAAATCAACGCCTTCTTTGACGCGAATTGCCTTAATAAAAGGGTGATTAAATTGTGCGCAAAACTCCGGGCTCTCATCGCCATGAAATTGCAGATAATCAAGAGGAACCTGATTGATTGTCTCACGGACCTCTTCTTCTGTATGGTTCACAAACAATCCCACACTGCTGACAAAAGGAGGAAGCTGATCCACAATCGCTTGAGCTACAGACACCGAGACACATCGAGGACTGTTCTTATAAAACACCAAACCAATCGCATCTGCCCCGGCTTTTGCCACCTCTAAGGCCTGCTCAACACTGGTAATGCCGCAAATTTTAATACGCATACTACTCATCTTAAAATCTATCCCTGAAAAAATTGAGGACGCGTTGGTGGGTCAGGTAGTTGCCACTTCGCATCATACTCAATCTTACTTAAATATAGCCCCTGCGGCGCAAAAGTTGGTGCAGCAAAAGAGCGGTTTTTCTGCTCCAGCACACTTTTTATCCACTGACTTTCATGGCGACCTTGCCCGACATCAACCACGCTGCCAACAAGGTTACGTACCATATGATGCAAAAAAGCATTGGCCCTAAAAACAAATTGTATCAGTTCACCCTGTACATTGATGCGTGCTTCATACAGGGTTCTAATTGGGTTTTTAGCCTGACATTCACTGCTTCTAAAGGCAGAGAAGTCATGCTCACCGATTAAATATTCCATGGCTTCCCGCATCTTATCAACATCAAGCGGTGTATGAATCCAGCCCACATAATGACGCGTTAAGGCAGGCCTAATAGGATGTTGATAAAGCCAATAGTGATAGGTTCTTGACAGGGCTGCAAAGCGAGCGTGAAAGTGCTCATCCACCCTCTTAGCCCAAAGGACACCAACATCACCAGGTAAAAGACTGTTCACCCCCCTAACCCACGCCTGGTCAGGTCGATCGGCATGGGTATCAAAATGAATCACTTGAGAGAGTGCATGCACTGCCGCATCAGTGCGTCCTGCACAAACGGTATTAACTTCTTCTCCGGCTATGGCTGAGATGGCCTGATCAAGCGTTTCTTGTACAGATCTTAAACGAGGTTGCTTTTGCCAACCACAAAAATCTTGCCCATCATACTCAATGCCCAGGGCAATTCTCATGAGTGGATTTGATTACTGGATTCAAGTAAGTGTAAAGCCAGTTTTTGTTGTTCGGCGTTACCCTCAATCATAACGCGTTTAATGGCTTCTCTCGTGCCTTGACTGTCCCCTCGCCAAGCGCAAAATTGAGCAGCCAGCAAACACTCATCAAGACTAAAGTCAGCCATTGATTGAGGAAGAACCTTTGACTTAGATTCAGCCGAGTTGATCAAAGGGTTTTCAACTGGCGTTGTACGCACAAAGAGCGTGTTCTCCTCAACCACCAAGCTTGAATGCGTTGCGAGTGGTAGCCCCACCTCCGCTAACTCCTCAGCACTTAGGCCGAGAGATTTTTCAAATAGGGCGTCATCATTCCAATGATTGGGTTTCACTGTTGCATTGATTTTTGCAATCCGCCAAATGACCACTGCACCAACAAAAAAAAGCGTACCGATAAAGCCACCAACGATCAATTCACTAGGATGGTAATACCCCCAATCATTAATCAGTCTTAACCAAGAGTGACCCTGATCATCCTTAAGCCAACTCGGCACATCATCTATATTGACTATCATTTTTGCTGAGCCACAATGCGTAACATGCGTCTTAAGGGTTCAGCGGCCCCCCACAACAATTGATCCCCCACTGTAAAGGCCCCAAGATAATCATTGCCCATGGCCAATTTATGTAAACGGCCAATTGGCACGGATAGCGTTCCTGATACCTGTGCTGGTGTTAATTGCTGCTCCGTGACTTCACGCTCATTGGGAACCAGTTTGACCCATTGGTTGGCTCCAGCGATGAGTTGCTCTATCTCGTGCAATGGGACATCTTTTTTTAATTTAATGGTGAGACCCTGCGAGTGACAACGCATTGCTCCCACGCGAACACATAAGCCATCCACCGGAATAGAACCAGGACTTCTAAAGGCAGGAAGACCTAAAATCTTATTGCACTCCGCCCCACCCTTCCATTCTTCTTTACTCTGTCCATGCTCAACGGCTTTATCAATCCACGGAATTAAACTGCCGGCCAAAGGCACTCCCCTGAAATGTTCTGTGGGCATAGTGGATGAACGCAATGTCTCACTGATACGTCGATCAATATCCAAAATGGCTGAGGAAGGGTTATTGAGTAAATCGGCAACCGATCCGTGCAACGCTCCCATTTGGGCAATCAGCTCTCGCATGTTCTGCGCCCCAGCCCCTGATGCTGCTTGGTAGGTCATGGCTGACACCCACTCCACCATATTGGCCTTAAAGAGTCCACCAAGGGCCATCAGCATTAAACTGACTGTACAGTTTCCGCCAATAAAATCACGCACCCCCTTGTCCATGGCGTCATCAATCACATGACGATTAACCGGGTCTAAAATGATAACGGCATGATCCTTCATTCTTAATGTTGAAGCTGCATCAATCCAATAACCCTGCCAGCCTTTTTTTCTTAAAGGCCCATGAATCGCTTCGGTGTAATCGCCTCCCTGGCAGGAGATAATCACATCCATCTCAGCCAAATGATCTAAGTCATGGGCATCCAATAAAGCGTGAGGTTGATGGGCCCCCACAGCAGGACCCATGGAGCCTGCCTGTGATGTGGTAAAAAAAACCGGTTTAATATGATCAAAATCCCCTTCCTCTTGCATACGCTGCAGGAGAACTGAACCCACCATACCACGCCAACCAACCAACCCAACCGTTAACATATTGACTCCTTCCTCACTGTCTTTGTAATGCGTTAACCACCGCATCACCCATGGCGCTTGTTGAAACAACCCTCTCACCTGCTCGAGCAATGTCTTTTGTTCTCACACCCTGATTAATCACTTGCTCAACGGCGAGCTCAATACGCTCTGCCAAGTCTGAGCGCTGCAATGAATAACGAAACAACATGGCTAGGGATAAAATTTGCGCCAACGGATTAGCAATACCTTTACCGGCAATATCAGGCGCACTACCATGAATGGGTTCAAACAAACCCTGCCCTGACTGATTAAGCGAGGCTGAGGGCAGTAAACCAATGGAGCCTGTGAGCATGGATGCCTCATCAGAGAGGATGTCACCAAACAAGTTACCGGTGACAATCACATCAAATTGTTGTGGCTGACGTATCAACTGCATGGCCGCATTGTCCACTAACATGTGGGTTAACTTCACGTCAGGATAGTCACGAGAAACCTCAATCACCACATCGCGCCAAAGTTGGGTACTCTCTAAAACGTTCATCTTGTCAACGGAGCACAACATCCCCCGTCTTTTTTGAGCCGCTTGAAAACCCCAATGGGCAACCCGACGAATTTCGTTTTCGTCATAAATCATGGTGTTCACCCCAACGCGCAAACCTTGCTCGTTGGTATGGATCCCGCGCGGCTCACCAAAATAAATATCTCCGGTAAGTTCTCGCACAATCATCATATCAAGACCCGCCACCACGTCTTTTTTAAGCGTGGAAGAATCGGCCAGCGCATCATACACCTTTGCAGGGCGCAAATTGGCAAACAAATCCATGGCTTTACGTAAGCGCAGTAACCCTCTCTCAGGACGCTTAGGTCTTGGCAGACTATCATACTGAGGACCACCAATCGAGCCGAACAATACCGCCTGTGAATCAAGACACAGTTTCAGTGTTTGATCAGGTAGTGGATCATCAAAGGCATCCACTGCAGCACCGCCCACTAAGGCTGTTTCCGTTTCAATTGACTCACCCTCTTTGACCAAAAAGTCGATGAGCTTAACGGCTTCAGCCATGATTTCAGGACCAATGCCGTCCCCTGGTAATAAGGCGATTTTCATTAACGATTTACTCCAAATATCCAAGGTTCAGCCAATTGACGTTGCGCTTCATAGGTTTTGATGTCTTCGGCGTGACGCAAGGTTAAGGCAATATCATCAAAACCATTGAGTAAGCAGTATTTACGAAACCCATCCACCTCAAAGGAGAAGCTCTCGCCATCACTTGTTCTCACCTGCTGGTTTGTCAAATCAACCGTGAGTTGGTAATGAGGGGTTGCCAATACCGCTTTAAAAAGCTTGTCCACAACCGCCTCCGGGAGTACCACAGGTAATAGGCCATTTTTAAAACAGTTATTGAAAAAAATGTCCGCAAAACTGGGGGCAATCAACGCCCGAATGCCATAATCACTGAGCGCCCAAGGAGCGTGCTCACGACTTGAACCACAACCAAAATTGTCACGCGCTAAAAGAATACTGGCGCCTTGATAGCGAGGTTGGTTCATCACAAAACCCGTGTTAAGGGGACGCTTTGAACAATCCTGGCCAGGTTGACCTTCATCCAGGTAGCGCCATGCGTCAAATAAATGGGGACCAAAACCTGAGCGATGAATTGATTTTAAAAACTGCTTGGGAATAATGGCATCGGTATCCACGTTAGAGCGATCAATCGGGAGAACCACACCGGTGACTTGTGTAAATGCTTGCATGATTTATCCTTTATTTAATCAAGGCTCTGACATCAGTAAAGTGTCCTGCAATGGCCGCAGCAGCGGCCATCTGTGGACTCACGAGATGCGTTCTACTGCCGGCACCTTGACGACCCTCAAAGTTACGGTTAGAGGTCGAAGCACAACGCTCACCTGCAGACAAGCGGTCGTCGTTCATCCCCAAACACATGGAACAACCGGGATTGCGCCACTCAAAGCCTGCTTCTTTAAAAATGACATCTAACCCCTCTTGTTCAGCCTGTGCTTTAACAAGACCAGAGCCTGGCACTGCCAAAGCCAGTTTGACGTTAGCTGCAATTTTTTTGCCCTTCAACACTTCGGCCGCAGAGCGTAAGTCCTCAATGCGTGAATTGGTGCAAGAGCCAATGAATACTTTATCAATGGAGATAGAGCTCATGGGTTTACCCGCTGGTAAATCCATGTATTTAAGTGCCCGCTCCATGCCTTCGCGACGAATAGGATCTTTTTCTAATTGCGGGTCTGGAATGCAGTCGTTAATGGACACCACCATTTCAGGAGAGGTCCCCCAAGTGACTAAGGGTTCAATAGCAACAGCATTAAGTGTCACTTCCTTGTCAAACACGGCTCCCTCATCACTCACCAAGGTTCGCCAATAATTCACTGCCTTATCCCATAGCTCTCCTTGTGGTGCAAAAGGACGACCTTTGACATATTCTATTGTGGTCTCATCAACGGCAACCATGCCAGCACGAGCGCCCGCTTCAATGGCCATGTTGCATAATGTCATCCGCCCCTCCATGCTTAAGGAGCGAATGGCTGAGCCGGCAAACTCTATGGCATACCCAGTACCTCCAGCGGTGCCAATGTGACCGATAATGGCGAGGGCGACATCTTTGGCAGTCACCCCCTTAGGCAGTACTCCGTCAACCACCACACGCATGGTTTTTGCTCGCTTGGAAATTAGTGTTTGGGTGGCCATCACATGCTCCACCTCTGAGGTACCAATGCCCATGGCAAGCGCTGCAAATGCACCATGGGTGCTGGTGTGAGAATCGCCACACACAACGGTCATCCCAGGTAAGGTTGCCCCTTGCTCGGGTCCAATCACATGGACAATACCTTGACGATGATCGCCCATAGGAAACTCAGTAATGTGATACTCTGCGCAGTTTTTATCTAGGGTATCCACCTGTAGTCTTGAGACGGGATCAGCAATCACCTCTTGATGCGTGGTGGGCGTATTATGATCAGCGGTGGCCAAAATAGAATTCACACGCCACAGTGGACGCTTAGCCAGCTTCAACCCCTCAAAGGCCTGAGGACTGGTGACTTCATGGACTAAATGTCGATCAATATAAATTAGTGCAGTACCATCGGCTTCCTCACGGACCACGTGAGCACGCCATAACTTTTCGTATAAGGTTGTTGGTTTCATCTTTTAAGGCCTCATTAAGACCTTAAATTATGACACAGCCTGAAAAAATCGAACAGAGCCTACTTAGCTTGCGTGCCTGCAATGGGCTTGAATGGAGGAACCACATCAGCGTTCTGTCCGCGATGTCTTAAGGCATGATCCATCAATACAATAGCCAGCATTGCCTCGGCAATGGGCGTTGCGCGAATGCCCACACAGGGATCATGGCGGCCAGTTGTGGCCACCTCATGGCTTTGACCTGTTACATCAATACTTTGGCGAGAGAGGCGGATACTGGAGGTGGGTTTAATGGCAATACTCACCACAATATCCTGTCCAGTTGAGATCCCCCCTAAAATACCGCCGGCGTGGTTAGAGCTAAAGCCCTGCGGCGTCATTTCATCGCCATGCTCTGTGCCACGTTGCTCAACACTCGCAAATCCTGCGCCAATCTCCACCCCTTTCACAGCGTTGATACTCATCATGGCATAGGCAATTTCCGCGTCCAATCGATCATAAACCGGTTCTCCCCAACCAACGGGAACCTGTGAAGCCACAACATTAATTCTGGCACCAATGGAATCGCCTGATTTTCTGAGCTCATCCATTTGCGCTTCTAATTGCGGAACGATGTCTTGGTTGGCCACAAAAAAAGGATTTTGATTGACGTGTTGCCAGTCCTGGAAGGGAATGGGGGTGGGACCGAGTTGAGATAAGTAACCTCTTATAATTACCCCATAACGCTCAAATAACCATTTTTTTGCAATGGCCCCTGCTGCTACCCGCACCGCCGTCTCTCTGGCCGAGGAGCGGCCTCCGCCACGGTGGTCACGTAGGCCATATTTTTGAAGATAAGTGTAATCTGCGTGTCCAGGACGAAATGCCCCTTGAATGTTATTGTAATCTTTACTGCGCTGATCGATGTTTCGTATCAATAAAGCAATCGGGGTACCCGTGGTTTTTCCCTCAAAGACACCGGATAATATTTCCACCTCATCGGTTTCACGGCGCTGCGTTACATGTCTTGAAGTACCCGGTTTTCGTCGATCAAGCTCCTGTTGAATATCCTCCACACTAAGCAGCATTCCCGGAGGACAACCATCTACCACGCAACCAATGGCAGGACCATGGCTCTCACCAAAAGAAGTGACACAAAATAAACGACCTAGGGTGTTACCAGACATGCAAAAGTACCTCGCCTAAAAAGTTATAAGAGTTTAACATAGCATGTATTGGAGTCATAAAAAGGTAGAAAAAAGACTCCTTTCTATACATGAGGACATTATGCTTGATGATTTAAGAAAAAATGCGCTGGAATACCATCGCTTGCCCACGCCGGGTAAACTTGAAATTGCTGCCACCAAACCGATGACCACCCAAGCTGACTTGGCGCTGGCCTATAGTCCTGGAGTGGCTGCTGCCTGTGAAGCGATTGTGGAGGATCCCTCCCAAGTACGTCATTTAACCTCCAGAGCGAACTTAGTTGGCGTTGTCACTAATGGAACAGCGGTATTGGGCCTAGGCTCTATTGGTCCCTTGGCGGCCAAACCTGTGATGGAAGGGAAAGCGGTTTTATTTAAAAAATTCGCTGGTATTGACTGCTTTGATATTGAACTTAACGAAACCAACGTTGATAAACTGGTTGATGCTATCGCCGCCCTTGAACCCACCTTTGGCGGTATTAATTTAGAGGACATCAAAGCGCCTGAGTGTTTTGAGGTGGAGCGACGACTGCGTGAGCGCATGAAAATCCCGGTCTTTCATGACGATCAACACGGTACGGCGATTATCGTTGGTGCTGCAGTATTAAACGGTCTCGCGGTGGTAGGTAAAAAAATCAATGAAGTGAAACTCGTTACCTCCGGCGCTGGCGCAGCGGCCTTGTCTTGTCTTGATATGCTGGTTGCCCTAGGCGTGCCACAGAAAAATATTTACGTTACCGATTTGGCCGGAGTGGTATACACAGGACGTAAAGAATTAATGGATCCGAACAAGGAGCGATACTGTCAGGACACCAACGCCAGAACCTTGGCTGAAGTGATTGGTGGGGCAGATATTTTCTTGGGTCTTTCAGCAGGTGGTGTGCTTAAACCAGATATGGTAAAGGCCATGGCTGAGAAGCCGCTCATCTTGGCTCTAGCTAACCCAGAGCCTGAAATTCATCCCGATCAGGTACGCCAAATTCGCTCAGATGCGATTGTAGCGACCGGCAGATCTGATTATCCCAACCAAGTGAATAACGTATTGTGTTTTCCTTTTATCTTCCGTGGTGCCTTGGATGTGGGGGCGAGCACGATTAATGAGCCCATGAAAATCGCTGCAGTTCAAGCGATAGCAAGCCTTGCTCGAGCTGAACCCTCTGACATTGTGGCAGAAGCCTATGGTCATCAAAATCTCACCTTTGGGCCTGAGTATTTGATTCCCAAACCCTTTGATCCACGCTTAATTGTGAAGATTGCCTCTGCTGTGGCACAGGCGGCCATGGACAGCGGGGTAGCAACGAGCCCCATCACGGATATGGCGGCATATCACGAGCGCTTGAATCAATTTGTTTATCACTCAAATCTTGTTATGCGACCTGTTTTTGCGAAGGCCAAAACCGCGCCCAAGCGAATTGTTTTCTCAGAGGGCGAGGATGAGAGAGTATTGCAAGCGGTGCAGACGATCTGTGATGAGCGTCTCGCTCGTCCAATTTTAGTGGGCCGCCCTGAAGTCATTGACATGCGTATTAAACGTCTTGGGCTGCGCTTAGTGGAAAACAAAGATTACGAAATGGTCAACATTAACTCAGACCCTCGTTATCGTGAGTATTGGCAACTGTATCATCAGATGATGGAGCGTAAGGGAGTCACCCCTAACCTTGCCAAGCATGAGGTTTACCGTGAACCCACATTAACATCGGCTTTAATGGTAAAACGTGGTGAAGCAGACGGTCTCATATGTGGTTGTATTGGTCGCTATGCTGAGCATTTGTATTATGTAGAAAACGTACTTGGCTTAAAAAAACAAGTCTCAACCGCTGCAGCAATGAACATGCTGCTCAATCCAAAGGGCACATTTTTTGTCTGTGATACCTATGTTAACCCTGACCCCACGGCTGAGGAGTTAGCTGATATTGTCAGTCTTGCCGCAGAAGAGGTACAACGTTTTGGAATTGTGCCGCGGGTTGCTATGCTCTCTCATTCCTCCTTTGGCAGTTATGACACAGCCTCAGCCGTTAAAATGCGTAAGGCATTGGAGATCATTCGTCAACGTCACCCAAAATTAGAAATTGATGGGGAAATGCATGCGGATGCGGCCATGTCAGATGAAATTCGTCACAATGTCATGCCAGGCTCAAAGCTAACTGGCAGAGCCAATCTGTTAGTGATGCCCACCTTGGATGCGGCAAACATTGCCTATAACTTAGTTCGAGTCATTGGAGACAATGTCACCGTTGGCCCTATTCTTCTGGGTATTAACGCACCGGCACACATTCTCACGCCAACGGCCACAGTTCGACGCATCGTTAACATGACGGCTTTAGCGGTGGTGGATGCGCAATCAAGTAAATAAGCATGTTGACACGGTTGCCCAAGCGTCTTAATACACACGCCACCTTTGGCGTGTGTTCGCCCTCAGGGTTTATTGCTGAGCTTGGCAAACTGGATCTTGCAAACCAGTATTTAACACAACGCGGGTTTAAGGTCATTGAAGGAAAGCATGCACGAGGCCGGCATGCCTATTTCTCAGGAACCGATTCTGAACGGCTCGATGATTTGAATCAACTAATCGACAACCCACAAGTGGATGCGGTTATTGCCTCCCGAGGAGGCTATGGACTAACTAGAGTGTTAGAACAGATTGATTATGCTAAGTGGGCTGATCATCAAAAGCCAATTATTGGCTTTAGTGATGTAACAGCACTTAATCTTGCCCTGTTAGCAAAGGCGCAGTTTGTCTCCTTCCAGGGACCGATGTTAACTCCTGATATGGGACACAGTAACTTAAGTCCTTACTTAAATAGCGTATTTGAATCAGTTTTAATGAGTAGCATGTTTCAAAGCGAAGCGCTTCCTTTGTTTTCTGAAAATAGTAAGGCGCGCCAACAAGATGAGTTATTAGAGGCCTTAAAGCGGCCCATTGAGGGCATTTTATGGGGGGGTAACTTATCACTTCTAGCCCATCTGACAGGTACTCCCTATATGCCTAACATTGCAGAGGGGATACTTTTCATAGAAGAGGTGAATGAGGAGCCTTATAAGGTGGAGCGGATGATGATGCAACTCTACCATGCAGGTATTCTTAAACAACAAAAAGCCATTGTAATGTGTCAGTTCAACCAATGTGTTCCAACAGAGCGTTCCGCCTATCACTACACAATGCAAGATGTGGTAGCTTACTTTAAGAGTAAACTGAACATACCCATCCTTGAAGATTTTCCCTTTGGCCATGTGCGTGATAAATACACACTGCCACTGGGTGCATTAGCGCGTTTAACCTTACTCGATGACGCACACTATCAATTACAATTCTCCAAATACAATCAATAGGCACCAGCAGAAGCGCAACCTATTGCTTACAAATGACTTTAATTTATTAATGTAACCAGTTGATTTTAAAGAATTAAAATCCATAAAAAAACCCATCTACGGTTGCAGATGGGTTTAGTGTAGGGAGTCTGGCGGTGACCTACTTTCGCATGGGCAATCCACACTATCATCGGCGCAGTCTCGTTTCTCGGCCCTGTTCGAGATGGGAAGGGGTGGGTCCAAGACGCTATAGCCGCCAAACAAAGCTTAGTCGGTGTCTTCAACTACCAAGAAGAAGTAAATATTAGGTAAATTCACACAGATGTCTGTGATTATAGGATCAAGCCTCACGGTCAAT
>JAGXAW010000038.1 GCA_018971415.1 Betaproteobacteria bacterium | reverse complement strand
GTAATAGCAATGATCGGAAAACTTTTGGTTAACCGTTCAATCGTTTTTGAAGCGTTACGCGCATAAAACATACGGATTTGAAGTTGAATTTCATAATTGTATATCTTATTATAAATCAGATAGTTAAGCAACTCTTATTGGCGATTTTGGCGTTTTAAAAGTGTTAATTACTCTTGGTGTTATGTTTTATATGATTTTGTTAGGTCAACATAAGCTTTACAGCAATGCCAGCTAAGAGAGTGGCAAGTAAAGGCCGAGTAACTTTTTCTGAAATTTTGCTATTGAGTTGAGTACCAAGCCAAATACCGGGAATAGAACCGATTAATAAATTAATCAGTAATGAAAAATTAATTTCTCCTAAAAACAAATGTCCCATTCCAGCAATTAAAGTAATGGGAATTGCGTGAGCGATATCTGTACCAATAATTCTTGAGATGGGTAGCTTTGGATAGAGCAGAAGTAAGGCCGTTGTACCTAAGGCACCCGCCCCAACGGAGGAGAGAGTAACGAGTGAACCAATAATCGCTCCAATCAGTATTGAGACAGGTAGCTTATAGGGTATGTCTTTATGCCTTGTTTCTAAAGTGTTGCGGCGATAGAGATTACGCCAACCCCATAGTATTGCGAGTGAGGTAAGAAATAAGGCAAGAGAGAGAGAAAAGCGAATAATCTCTCTAAAACTCTCCTGGTGCCAGTGTTCTCCAGCTAAATACAGCGTGATAAAGGAGGCAGGAATACTGCCAAGACTCAAATAAGTAACGGCCTGCCAATCGACGTTTTTTTTACGATGGTGCAAAAGGGTGCCGCTTAATTTGGTGATTGCAGCGTAGAGGAGGTCGGTGCCTACTGCGCTTAAGGGGTTAATTTTAAACACTAAAATCAATAAAGGGGTCATCAGAGAGCCGCCACCCACCCCGGTGAGCCCCACTAGAAAACCACCCAATAACCCTGACAAGGCGTAAGACCAATGCATGTCTGTTTAACTCAAAATAAAAAGACATAGTAATCGCCAATCCTATAAAATATTAAGGAATATTATCTTTTCTCTATAAAACTATTGGTTATATAGGACGCCCCGTCATGAAGCTCCAACAATTACGCTACCTTGTGGAAGTGGCTCAAGCAGGACTTAATGTATCGCAAGCTGCTGAAAACTTACATACCTCTCAACCAGGAATCAGTAAACAGATTCGCTTGCTTGAGGAGGAGCTTGGAGTAGACGTGTTTGTGCGCAATGGCAAACGCATTGTGGGGATTACTGAACCTGGATTAAGGATTGTTAAAATGGCTCAGAATGTGCTCCTTGAGGCTAAAAACCTCCGTGAGGCAGGACGTGAGTTTAGTCATGAAAGTGCCGGCAGTCTTACCATTGCAACAACCCATACCCAGGCGCGCTATGTTTTGCCTACTATTGTTCATCAGTTTGCACAGCGCTATCCCTTGGTGAAATTGGTTCTCCATCAAGGCAACCCTATTGATGTCTCAGAGGAGGTGGTTGCAGGAAAAGCCGATATTGCCATCGCCACCGAAGGGATGGACCAATTTACTGACTTATGTGTATTGCCTTGCTATCAGTGGAATCGCTGCTTAGTGGTTAAGCCCGATCACCCCCTGTTAGCGGAAAAAAAATTAACCATTAAAAAGCTAGCAGAGTACCCCTTGGTAACCTATGATTTTTCTTTTACGGGACGCTCTAAAATCAATCAGGCTTTTGAGCGGGAAGGTCTCACTCCTAATGTGGTGTTAACAGCCCTTGATGCCGATGTGATAAAGACCTATGTGGAATTAGGCATGGGGGTCGGCATTATCGCTGCGATGGCGTTTGACAAGGTGCGCGATACAGGACTTAAGGCAATCGACGTTAGTCATCTCTTTGAGAACAGTACCACCCGTATTGGGATTAGAAAGGGAGCGTTTTTACGTCAATATACCTATGATTTTATTGAGCTATTCGCGCCGCAACTGACTCCAGATCTTGTCAGAGAAGCAATTATTAAAGAGACCGACGACGCTTAAGCCCCTTCTTTTTTGAAATGATGAAAGCGAAAGCCCATCAACCAAAGGCTCATAAAATAACTGACTGCCGCCACCAGTAGTAGTGGAATCAATCGTACTAGTTTACTTAATGTTGAGCCCGTTAACCAAAATTGCGCTTCCCCCTGTCCCCACCAAAGCACGGCGCTCATCACAAGTGTCGCTATTCCAATTTTGACAAGAAAGCTTCCCCAGCCTGCCTTGGCGTGGTAGAGACCCCGACGTCTTAAGCCGACTAACAACCATGTTGCGTTAATACAGGCACCTAGTCCAGTGGCAAGAGCTAAGCCCGCATGAGCAAACAATTGCATAAACACAGCGTTCATTACTTGGGTGATAAGTAATACGACAATGGCAATCTTGACGGGAGTTTTAATATCTTGTTTGGCATAAAAACCAGGAGCCAGAATCTTAACGCCAATTAACCCGGTGAGTCCGATGCTGTAAGCAATTAAGGCTAAATCTACCGCTTTGGCGTCTGAGGCATGGAACGCGCCTCTTAAAAAAAGCGTACTAATTAATGGAATCCCGGCCACAGCTAAGGCGGCCGCCGCTGGAATGGTGAGTACCAGAGTTAATCTTAAACCCCAATCAAGTAGATCAGAGTAGCGATCATGGTGGCCAAGGCTATGATGCTTAACCAAAGAGGGTAATAAGATGGTTCCTAGCGCAGCACCCAATAAACCTGTTGGAAACTCCATTAAACGGTCTGCGTAGAACAACCAAGACACGCTGCCAGTGGGGAGATAAGAGGCAAAAACAGTACTAATTAATAAACTAATTTGTCCCACAGAGACCCCCACAACGGCTGGCGCCATAAGGGTTAAAACCCGTTTTACTCCAGCATCATGAAGAGCCAGTCGAAAGCGGGGTAGCATTCGTATATGCTTTAAAAACGGCACTTGAAATAAGAGTTGTAAAATGCCACCGAAAAAGGCGCCCCATGCAAGCGCCATAATGGGCGCTGATAAGTGAGGCGCTAACAAGAGAGCGCAAAGAATAAAGGATAAGTTAAGAAGAACGGGGGTGAAAGCTGGAATCCAAAAACGGTTCCAAGTATTGAGTATCCCCGCTGAGAGGGATACCATGGCAATAAAAAAAATGTAGGGAAAGGTAACGCGTAATAAGTCAACGGTTGTATTAAATTTGACACTGTCCGCTCTAAACCCAGGTGCGGATAAGTACACTACCTGTGGCGCAAAAATTACTCCAAGTAGGGTAGTGATAAATACCACCACAGCCAAAAAGCTTGAAACATGATCAATTAAGTTTTTAGCTGCTTCCTCTCCCTTTTGGGTTTTAGCGGCAGCCAGCAATGGCACGAAAGCCTGAGAGAAAGCACCTTCTGCGAACAGTCGCCGTAATAAATTGGGGATTCTAAAAGCCACAAAAAAGGCATCGGTTAACCCGCCAGCCCCAAAGGCATGAGCAATTACCGCGTCACGAATAAAACCCAGTATTCGTGATAACAGCGTCATACTGCTTGTTTGTGCCAGTGCTTTGAGTAAATTCATGGTGAATGCAGATCGTTTTTATAGTCGCTGGGTCCAATCTTACCGTATTTAGTTCAGTTAAAGGATGATGTTAGTACTTGTGTAACTTTGGGAGAGAATCTGGGTTAGGCCATGTATGGCATGGTCTTGATAGAGAATTGATTTTTGCTTGAAAATGCTTTATCATGCAAAGTTCACTATTTTGACAGTCTAGAAACAGTGTTTTCTAGATGTAATTGACTTTCAAGGAGTTACACATGGCCAATACCGCTCAAGCGGAAAAACGTGCCCGCCAAGCTGAAGCAACACGTGCCCATAACATGTCTTTACGCTCAACCTTGCGTACAGCAGTTAAAAAAGTCCGTAAAGCGGTTGAGGCAGGTGATAAGTCAGCAGCGCAAGCTGTCTTTAAAGACACCGTTAGCACGATAGACCGTATTGCTGATAAAAAAATTATTCATAAAAACACCGCTGCACGTACTAAGAGTCGTCTTTCTGCTGCAGTTAAATCCATGGCTGCTTAATTCACGCAGATTAAGTTAAGTTGACGTGACGGCGGCGATAGGAATATCGTCGCCGATTTCATTTGTACTCAACCAATTTGAGGTAAGTTGTAATGAGCCACTTGATGAATACCTATGCAAGACAACCCATTGCCTTTACTAAGGGCAAGGGAGCGTGGCTATGGGATGAAAACAACCGCGCCTATCTTGATGCGCTGTCAGGCATTGCTGTTAATGGCGTAGGCCATGCTCACCCAAAATTGGTTAAGGCAATCAGTGATCAAGCCGCTGAGCTCATTCATACTTCCAATATTTATCGCGTTCTCAAGCAAGAGGAGCTGGCTGACAAGTTATGTGCCATTGCTAACATGGACCAAGCCTTTTTTTGTAGTTCAGGGGCCGAGGCCAATGAGGCAGCGATTAAGCTTGCCAGGTTATATGGCCATCAAAAGGGCATTGAACAGCCCACCATTATTGTGATGGAAAAGGCCTGGCATGGACGCACCATAGCAACCCTCTCTGCCACGGGAAGCCGTAAGGCCCAGGCGGGCTTTGAACCTTTAGTGGCGGGCTTTGTTAGAGTGCCCTTTAATGACTTAGAAGCCGTTAAAGCGGTGGCGCAAAATAACCGTAATATCGTTGCTGTATTGTTAGAGCCCATTCAAGGTGAAGGGGGCATTCGTATTGCTGAAAAACAATATATTCAAGCCTTAAGCGAGCTATGCGCGCAAAACGATTGGTTATTTATGATTGATGAAGTGCAAACAGGTATTGGCCGCACAGGTCACTGGTTTGCCTTTGAAGAAATGGGCGTTAAACCTGATGTTTTAGCGCTAGCCAAAGGATTGGGCTCAGGGGTGCCAATTGGTGCCTGTCTTGCAGCAGGCAAAGCCAAGGATGTTTTTAAACCGGGTAACCATGGAACCACCTTTGGCGGTGGACCATTGGTATGCGCTGCAGCCCTTGCTACTCTTGAGATTATGGAAGAGGAGAAGCTGGCTCAAAACGCTGCTCATTTGGGGCAGTATATTAAAGAGCGTTTGACTCAGGAATTATCCTCTCTTACCGGAGTGGTAGAAGTTCGAGGAAAGGGATTGATGCTGGGGGTTGAACTTGACCGCCCCTGTGGCGAGTTAGTTGCCCGTGGTATTGCCAATGGCTTACTGATCAACGTCACTTCAGATAAAGTGGTGCGCTTGCTGCCACCTCTGATTATCAATCAAGAGGAAGCAACACAAATTGTTGATGGTGTTATTTCCTTGATTAAAGACTTTTTAAACGGGTGATCCTGTGAAACATTTCTTGCAGCTCAAGGATTTTACCAAGGAAGAGTTTGATTATCTCTTTCAGCGGGCAAAAGTTATCAAGGCCATGTTTAAAGCCTACGCCATCTATCATCCCTTGAAAGACCGTATGCTGGCCATGGTCTTTGAAAAGCAAAGTACGCGTACACGGGTATCCTTTGAAGCTGGTATTCACCAGTTAGGAGGCTCATCCATTAATTTAACAACAGGCGAGACCCAGTTGGGTCGTGGTGAGCCCATTGAAGATGTGGCGAGGGTCATTTCACGCATGGTGGATTTGGTGATGATTCGCACCTTTGATCAGTCCATTATTGAGCGTTTCTCCGCTTATTCTCGTGTACCTGTTATTAATGGTTTAACCAATCAGTTTCATCCGTGCCAAATCATGGCCGATATTTTTACCTTTATTGAACACCGTGGTTCCATCCGCGGTAAAACCGTTGCTTGGATTGGCGATGGTAACAATATGGCCAATACCTGGCTGCAAGCTGCTCATTTGTTTGACTTTCAGCTGCATGTTTCAACGCCTGCAGGATATGGTATTGATACCAGTCAATTTCCTGAAGAGGAGTTGGCCCATTTACAAGTGTTTGCTGATCCTATGGAGGCTGTAAGGAACGCTGATCTGGTGACCACTGATGTGTGGACCAGTATGGGCTTTGAAAAGGAAACGGAAGAGCGAAAAACCGCCTTTGCCCCCTTTCAGGTGAATGCCGCAATGATGAAGGAAGCCAAGGTGGATGCGCTCTTTATGCATTGCCTGCCCGCCCATCGTGGTGAAGAGGTTTCAGAGGAAGTGCTTGAAGGAAACCAGAGCGTTGTCTGGGACGAGGCGGAAAACCGTTTACACGTCCAGAAAGCGTTAATGGAATATTTATTGTTAGGTCGTTTACCCAATTCTTAAAAGGTTTAAGAAGCATGAGTGATGTGAAAAAAGTTGTGTTGGCTTATTCAGGTGGTTTAGACACCTCCGTGATTTTGAAATGGTTACAAGATACTTACCACTGTGAAGTGATTACCTTTACCGCTGACATTGGGCAGGGCGAAGAGTTGGAGCCCGCACGCGCGAAGGCCAAGCAGTTTGGAATTAAACATATTTATATTGATGATTTACGTGAAGAGTTTGCTCGTGATTTTGTTTTTCCGATGTTTCGCGCCAACGCCATTTACGAAGGTGAGTATCTGCTGGGGACCAGTATTGCCCGCCCCTTGATTGCTAAACGACAAATAGACATTGCCCGTGAAACAGGGGCCGACGCTGTCTCACATGGAGCCACAGGTAAGGGTAATGACCAGGTGCGTTTTGAATTGGGTTATTACGCTCTAGAGCCAGGCATTAAAGTCATTGCTCCATGGCGAGAGTGGGATTTAACCTCTCGTGAGAAACTCCTCTCTTATGCAGAAAAGCATGGTATTCCCGTGGAGATGAAGCACAAAACAGGTGGTAGTCCCTACAGTATGGATGCCAATTTATTGCATATTTCATACGAAGGGAAAATCTTAGAGGACCCCGCCCGTGAGCCTGAGGAAGACATGTGGCGTTGGACACTCTCTCCAGAAAAAGCCGCTGATGAAGGGCAATACATTGATCTCACCTTCGCCAAAGGCGATGTGGTAGCTATTGATGGTAAAGCCATGACTCCAGCTCAGGTGTTAACTGAGCTTAATCGTTTGGGGGGCATGCATGGCATTGGCCGTTTGGATTTGGTTGAAAACCGTTATGTGGGGATGAAATCACGGGGCTGCTACGAAACCCCTGGCGGCACGATTTTATTGAAAGCTCACCGTGCTATTGAATCCATTACCCTAGATCGAGAAGTGGCTCACTTAAAAGATGACCTCATGCCTCGTTACGCCTCATTGATTTATACTGGATATTGGTGGAGTCCTGAGCGCCAAGCCTTACAAAAGTTAATTGATGACACACAAGTTCATGTTAATGGTTGGGTACGCTTAAAGTTATATAAAGGAAACGTGATTGTGGTGGGTCGTGACTCAGCCACTGATTCACTGTTTGATCCTACTATCTCAACTTTTGAGGAAGATGGTGGCGCTTATCAACAATCTGATGCAGCAGGATTTATTCGTCTTAATGCGCTAAGAATGAGAATTGCTGCTCGTTTGAGAAAATAACAGGAAAAGACTATGCCTTCTTTTGATATTGTCTCTGAAGTAGATAAACAAGAAATCAAAAATGCTGTCGAGCAGACCAATAAAGAAGTGGGAAACCGCTTTGATTTTAAGGGCTCCGACGCCCGTGTTGAACAGGCTGACTATCAATTAACGGTATTTGCTGATGATGAGTTTAAATTAGAGCAAGTGAAAGAAATACTCAATATGCGTTTGGTAAAACGAGGTATTGATATCCGTAGCCTTGATATGAAAAACGTTGAATCCATTAGCGGCAGTAAAGTTAAACAGCAGGTCACTGTAAAAGTGGGCATAGAAACTGAGCTTGCTAAAAAAATCATTAAGCTGTTAAAAGACAGCAAAATGAAAGTGCAAGGTTCCATTCAAGGTGAGGTGGTACGTGTCTCTGGTGCCAAAAGAGATACATTGCAAGAGGCCATACAACTCATCAAATCCAGTGATTTAAACCAGCCTCTACAATTTAACAATTTTAGAGACTAGTTAATAAAAGAGCTCTCTCGTAGAGGAAGTTCTTTTTTTCTCCGGTGATACTCACTGCCAGTTTTACTGTATCACTTAGTGAGAGTTTACTAAGTAGTTCTGAGATAAGTTTGTCATGACGTGCCTCATCAAGTTCTGCCTTATCGATGAGGCATCCTTCAACAGCTAAGGCATACTCCCCCTTGCGCCGATTAGGGTTTTCTTTTACCCAGTCTGCTGCCTCTTTTAAGGTGGTGCGATGCACTTCTTCAAAAAGTTTAGTGAGTTCTCGCCCTATCACAATCATGCGATCCTCTCCCAAACACGCTTTCATGGCCTCAAGGGTGGCTTCAATACGGTGAGGGGCTTCATAAAAGAGTAGCGTAAAGGGCTCATTTTTGAGTTGGTTAAGCTCGCTAATGCGCTCTTGGGTTTTGCTAGATAAAAAGCCAATAAAGATGAATTGTCCATTTTTAAATCCCGTTACGCTCATTAACGATATCGCTGCATTGGCCCCTGGAATCGGGGTGACAGGAATAGCGTGTTGATGCGCCAAATCCACAAGAATTTGTCCGGGGTCACTGATCCCAGGGGTACCGGCATCTGAAATAAGGGCAATTGATTCGCCCTGTACAAGCTTTTCAATTAACTGCCGACTTTGTGATTGTTCATTATGCTCGTGCAATGAACAAAGCGGGGTGGTGATGCCATAGTGTGAGAGAAGCGGTTGAGAGTGACGGGTATCCTCAGCAGCAATCAAAGAGACTTGTTGTAGGGTCGTGATCATTCTTTGGCTCGCATCAGAGCGATGACCGATGGGGGTGGCGACCACAAACAGAGTACCCGGGGTGTGACTCATAAAAAATCCTAGGAAAATTGATGACAGAGTTGCAAGACAAGTATAATCTTTTCATATTTGTTATCAATATAAAGCTGCTATGGACTTAATTAAACGCGTTACCCGTCACTTTAATGACAGTGCAAACTTGAAACTGATGCTCGCCAACGAGCTCGCTGCTCCTATTGCTATGGCCGCAGAAAAAATGTTTCAGTGTCTTTTGAATGAGGGGAAAATCTTAGCTTGTGGCAATGGTGGTTCGGCAGCTGATGCTCAGCACTTCGCAGCAGAGTTATTAAACCGCTTTGAGATGGAGCGTCCGCCACTTGCCGCTATGGCCTTAACCACAGACTCTTCCACCTTAACTTCGATTGCTAACGATTACCATTACAATGAAGTCTTCTCAAAGCAAGTAAGAGGGTTAGGTAACAGTCGAGATGTGCTGCTTGCTATTTCCACTTCAGGCAATTCCGCTAACGTTATCGAAGCCATTAAAGCTGCCCATGAGCGTGAGATGTCTGTGGTGGCCTTAACCGGTAAAGGTGGCGGACAAATGGCTGAGTTACTAGACGGTAATGATGTTCATATTTGTGTTAATTCAAAAGTCACCGCGCGAATTCAAGAGGTTCATTTGCTGGTATTGCATTGTTTATGTGATGCCATTGATTGTATTTTGTTGGGAGTTGAAGAATGATTAAACCAAGAGTCAGACAAATCACCCTGCTGTCTTTACTTATACTGAGCTTGCCTTTATTACAGGCGTGTTTTCCGATTGTGGCAACAGGTATTGTTGGGACAGGCTATGTGATTGCCGATAGAAGAACCTCAGCGACGCAGTTAGAGGATCAGGAGATTGAGGTAAGAGCAAGTAATGCGATTGATGAGAAATACAACGACAAAGTCCATGTGGTTCCAGTGAGTTTTAATCGTCACCTGTTGTTGGTGGGTGAAGTGCCTGATGCTCAGACTTTAAGTGATGTGGTGAGTTTAGGACAAAAAACCACCAATGTTCAAACAGTGATTAACCAATTAACCATTGGTCCTAACTTGTCCTTATCAAGTAGAGCGGAAGATGCATATGTAACCAGTAAAGTGAAAGCTCGCTTTTATGCGGATGCTAACGGGACCTTTTCTCCTGCGCACATCACCACAACCACTGAAAATCATGTTGTTTATTTGATGGGTATGTTGACCCGTAATGAGGCTGATTCAGCCACACAAATTGCCAGTACCACAACGGGAGTTGCCAAAGTGGTGCGGGTGTTTGAATATTTAGCTCATGTACCCGACAGTGAAAAACTACAAGAAGCGCAACCCAATACCAAGAGTAAGCCCGAGGATGTGCAGCCTGCCTCTCCCTCTGAGGAAGTGCTGCCAAATGCGACACAACCTGTGGGGCAGTAATTTTTTATGATGGTGTTTGAGCGGAAAATTGCTTCTCCAGGAGACTGCATTGAGCGCGTTAAAGCTCTACCTCGTCCGTTAGTCTTTACTAACGGAGTGTTTGATATTTTGCATCGTGGTCATGTGACCTATCTTGCCCAGGCCAGATCCCTTGGAGCCTCCTTAGTGGTGGCTATCAATAGCGATCAGTCAGTGAAGCGTTTGGGAAAAGGAGAGGATCGTCCTATTAACACTCTACAAGACCGTTTGGCGGTTATCGCCTCGTTAGAGGCGGTGAGTCTTGTCACTTGGTTTGAAGAGGACACGCCTTTACGCCGCATTGAGGAAATACTGCCTGATATATTGGTCAAAGGGGGTGACTGGAGTGTTGATGCTATTGTTGGTGCCGAGGTTGTAAAACAGCGCGGAGGAAGTGTTTATTCCATTCCCTTTGAGCATGATCGATCGACAACGCAGCTTATCTCTAAAATTCGACGTCTATAACTAATGATTGCTTTTAGGTTCTTTCATATCAATATAAAAACCCAAGCCTTCAAGCGGTAAGTTATCAATACATTGATGTGAGATGAACAAGTGTTGACTCACAATTGAGTGGCTGCCGCCACTTAAAATCACTGTAATAGGGTTTTTGCTTATTTCATTTAGTAGTGTGTAGCGTTGTACTATCGCTCCCACTGTGGCCTCTATGGCACCACGACTCAGAGCGTTAGCGGTGTTTCTGGGCCACTCTTCTCCTCGTTCGCTGTGTACAGGGGGAAGGTTCGCTGTGCCAAGATGAAGCGCGTTTGTCATCATGTCTAAGCCTGGAATGATAATGCCCCCTAAAAACTGATGATCATCACTTAAAGAATCAATGGTGGTGGCTGTACCTGAGTTGATCACCAATAAGGGCCCCTCTTGAAAACGTCGCGCAGCAAATAAAGATAACCAGCGATCTACTCCCAGCGCTTGAGGTTCATGATAGAGATTGACTAAGGGCGGCAGGGGACTCTCGCCACTAAGAAAATAAGTGGGTGTTTTAGATGTAGATACTGTGTGGTTAATGAGTTGATTCAGGTTTGCGTGTGAGACATTGGCAACGTAAAGCGCTCTAGGTTGATGGTGAGTAATTAGGCTCACCAATTGATCAGACTCTGTTGTGGCCATACTGCCTTGGCTTTGCCAGAGCCCCTGCTCTCTTAATCCCCATTTGATTTTAGTGTTACCAATATCCAGTGCCAATATCACGCTATGCTCCTTAAGCGTATTTCCCCTGAGTGAAAGACAGATTGTGTTGCATCATGACGAACGAGGATAGAACCATCTTCCAGTATATCCTCGTGTAGGCCTTCTATGGTTGATCCATCAGGAAGGGTTAAGGCAACTTGTTGCTTAAAATGAAGGCAATGAGTTAACCAGCGCTCTTTGAATTGATGGAATCCTTTTTCATCAAATACTTTGAAGTAGAGGCTCAAGTGGTTGAGTAAAACTGCCAGCAGTTCTTCGCGGCTTGGAGAAACGCCTTCGGTATTGGTACAGTCAGCCAAGGGTTGATCAACATTCTCTTGTAATAAGTCATTTTTTCCTACATTAAGCCCAATACCGATCACAAGTTCGCTAGAGTGTTGAGTCCTATTGGCGCATTCAACTAAAATCCCAGCCAGTTTTTTTTGTTGTCTCAATATATCATTTGGCCACTTTATTCCAATATCATCAATGTGAAGTGCGTTGAGTGCATCATATATAGCGAGTGCAACAACCAAAGGAAGGGACGTGGATTCAGTTAAGGAACGATTGAAGAGGTAGTTAACTGAAAAGGTGAGTGAGTTTTTACTGTCAGATAACCAGCGGCGCCCCTGTCGTCCCCGGCCATTGGTTTGATTAAGGGCAACAATACAGCTAGGCGTTGCAATACGCCGATGTTTTACTTCATCCAACAAGTAATCATTAGTGGAAGACAATTCATCGATTACACGAATATCAAAAAGGTTATTGTGTAGATGTTGCTCACATATTTGGGACCGCCATAGGGGGCTTTTAGTCATGTTCAGCAATGCCGTAATGCAGTTGACTATTCAACACTTCCTGTTGATACGCCATGGTGCTTAGAATTTTATCCAATAACAACTGTACACGATGAAAGAGATGGCTGTTCTTTTGATAGTCAGCGGGTGCAATAAAATCCACACGATTTGCTTTAAGGAGTTTTATGCAGGTTGCTTGATCATGGACATCCTCTGTTGGGTATACGGCAATAGTATGGCCCCCGTTTTTTTTAGTGAGTGCCATACTGGGCACGTCAGTCATTCCATCTCCAATATAAATCATGTTTTGAAAAGGAATCGGGCGCTGCCATTCGGGCATATGCTCATTAATCGATTCCTCCAAGGCCTCTTTTCCTTTGTTTACACGAAAAAGATACTGTGTTTTAGTGGTATCAGTGATGAGCTGTTTGGGGAAGGTTGCGATCCCTTGAAAATTGAAGTGGTACTCTGACGCATAAATTTGCTTAAAGTATTTACGAATGGATATGCCTTCTAAAATCTCCTTCATGCCCGCAGAAATAATATAGTGTTGAATATTCACCGTACCATGGCTTTTTCTTTTTACATATTGATTGAGGGTAGGAAACCATTCTTGGACGCCGGGGAAATATTCAATATTTTTTCCCATTTTACGAAAATCATCACGACCAATAAAAACCCGTCTGTTGTTGGCTTCCTCTAAGAGTAAACGCATATAAACCAACATTTTCTCGCCACCAGTTTTTTTGGCATCCTCTTCAACCCATTGCCAGAATTCTTCTGGTTGAATGCCAAGCTTGGGAAGAACCGTATACTCCTGCATGGGTTGTGGGCATAGAGTACCGTCAAAGTCATAAACCATGGCTATGGTGTTTTGCACAAAGGCAGGAATTGAAGTCATGAGTTATTCCTTAAGATCAATTTTCTTATTGTAACAGGCCATCGAAGCTATCCTTCTTTATTGGAACTGTTAAAAAAGTAGATTTACATGCTGTTCATATTTGATTTTTGTTCACGATACGTGTACATTTATTTTATTGAACAATTCATTTTTTTATCCAACTATTTATTTTAGACGCAATGAAAACTGAAACTAAAGAGCAACTTACTCTTAATAAAGCGCTAGATGCTCTACAAAAATCAACCGGTATAGAGATTGAGAGCAATAACCAACAAGACGTAGAAAATGGTTTGTTGACTTTGCGAGTTGCTGGCCGTCGTTTAACTTATTTTGTAATCGTTAAAAGTGTTGTTGATCGGTTCAATATGCTGATTTCGATTCAAAAACTCAATGAGAATAAAACACCAGTTGTACTCATCGCGCCATATATTTCAAAGAATATGGCGGAGCATTGTCGTCAGTTGGGAATCTCTTTTATTGATGAGGCGGGTAATGTATTTATCAATACACAAGACGTCTTTGTGTATGTGATTGGTCAGCCTCGCCCAAATCATAGTAAAGATCTGCCTCAGTACACAGCTTTGACAAACGCCGGTTTAAGGATTGTTTTTGCGTTATTGAATAGGGATAAGCTTATTTCACTACCCTATCGCCAAATTGCGATGTATGCCCAAGTTGCTCTAGGTACTGTGGGACCTGCGTTAAAAGATTTAGAAAATCGAGGTTATATAGGCCTTAATAAATCAGGTGTTCGTCGATTGATTAATCAAGAAAAGTTGATTCGAGAATGGACAACTTATTTCCCTAATAAAATACGGAATAAGATAAATTTACGTCGATTTACCTCAACCAATGAGGACTGGTTTCATGAGATAAATATAGAGCGTTACGGTGCCTATTGGGGAGGTGAAGTGGCTGCGGAGAAGTTAACTGGCTATCTAAAACCCTCAACAGTGACTATATACACGACAAAGAATCCTCATGAACTTATTATTGATAATAAATTAAGACCTGATAATAACGGGAATATTGAAATACTAGAGAGCTTTTGGGGGAGTGGTATAGATCTATATCAAAGAGATCTTGTCCCGATATTGCTTGTATACGCGGATTTACTGGCAACAGATAATCCAAGGAATATAGAAACGGCGGAATTAATTTATGAGAGATATTTTACATCACTATGAAATTAGACCCGATAAACCTTTAAAAAAAGAATATTTAAAGTTACTCGAGTTATTTGATC
>JAGXAW010000067.1 GCA_018971415.1 Betaproteobacteria bacterium | reverse complement strand
TTTTTTTACTGAACGTGCCATAGTCGAAATCCTTAAGCAGAATGACGGCGGCGAACAATCATATTGTTCGTGCGTTTATTCTTACGAGTACGATAACCTTTGGTTTGTACTCCCCATGGGCTGACAGGATGACGTCCTGCGGCCGTTTTACCTTCACCACCACCGTGCGGGTGATCAATTGGGTTCATGGCAACACCACGTACGGTTGGGCGAATACCACGCCAACGTTGTGCACCGGCTTTACCGATTGATCTTAAGTTATGCTCTTCGTTACCCACTTCACCGATCGTGGCTCGGCATTCTACGTGAACTCGGCGAATTTCACCGGAACGCAAACGTAACTGTGCGTAAGCCCCTTCACGGGCAAGTAGCTGTACTGATGTGCCCGCTGAACGGGCGAGCTGCGCTCCTTTACCAGGTTGCATCTCAATACAGTGAACTGTACTACCCACTGGAATATTTCTTAATGGTAAACAGTTACCGGGTTTAATGGGTGCCTCTGAGCCGCTCATTAACTGTGCACCTTGTGCCACACCTTTAGGGGCAATGATGTAACGTCTTTCACCATCGGCATAGCAAAGCAGCGCCAAGTTAGCGGTTCTGTTTGGATCGTACTCTAGGCGCTCAACGATAGCTGGAATACCATCCTTGTTACGACGAAAGTCAACGATACGATAGTGCTGACGATGTCCACCGCCTTGATGGCGTGTCGTAATATGTCCGTTATTGTTACGACCCGCTTTTTTAGATTGCTTCTCTAACAATCCGCGAACGGGTTCGCCTTTATGTAAATCAGGATTAACAACTCTGATCACACCACGGCGACCGGGAGAAGTGGGTTTCATTTTTACAATTGCCATCTCTTATTCTCCCGCTACCAAATTAATTTCTTGACCTGGCTTGAGACATACATAGGCCTTTTTCCAATCTTTACGTTTGCCAATAAAACGGCCTGAACGCTTAACCTTACCTTTGATGTTAACCACTTGTACGCTTTCAACTTCTACTTTGAAGAGCATTTCAACAGCAGCTTTAATCTCAGGCTTAGTAGCATCAGGAGCTACTTTAAAAATAACCTGCTCATTTTTGTCAGCAACAAACGTGCTTTTTTCAGAAATCAAAGGCGCTTCGATGACGTTGAGCAGTCTTTCTTCTTTAAACTGAACGCTCATGACAACACCTCCTCAAATTTCTTCACGGCCCCAAGGGTAAGCACCACTTTAGGGAAACGAATTAATGTCACTGGATCAGCCTCTTGCACTTCTAATACCAAAGCATTTGGTAAGTTGCGTGAGGAGAGATACAGGTTTTCATCTAAGTTATCGGTAATAATCAACACGCGATCAAAACCCATGCCTTTGATTTTGCCAGCCAACTGCTTTGTCTTTGGCGAATCTAAAGAGAGTTGCTCAACCACTGACAAGCGATCCTCACGAACCAATTGAGAGAGAATGGAGCAAATACCGGCACGGTACATTTTGCGGTTAATTTTGTGACTAAAATTTTCCTCAGGGCTTGATGGGAAAATCTTACCACCACCACGCCACAATGGACTTGAAGCCATACCAGCACGAGCACGACCGGTACCTTTTTGGCGCCAGGGTTTACGTGTGGATTTGGCAATTTCTGCACGGCCCTTTTGAGCACGTGTCCCTTGACGGGCATTAGCTTGGAAAGCCACTACCAATTGGTGCACCAATGCTTCGTTATACTCGCGAGCAAACAATTCATCAGAGGCAGCAACCGTTGAGGTGGCCTGTCCATTTTCGTTGATCAGTTTAAGATCCATCTTTATGCACCCCCTTTAACAGCAGGCTTAACAATGACGTGCCCACCTTTTGAACCGGGGATTGCACCCTTGATGAGAAGCAGCTGACGCTCATTGTCAATACGCACAATCTCAAGATTCTGCGCCGTACTCTTCACATCACCTAAGTGTCCAGCCATACGCTTACCTGGGAAAACGCGACCAGGATCCTGCGCCATACCTATTGAACCAGGGCTGTTATGAGAAACTGAGTTACCGTGACTGGCGCGGTTTGAACTAAAGTTGTGACGCTTGATCGCACCTGAAAAACCCTTACCAATCGAGGTACCGGTTACATCCACTTTCTGGCCCACCTGGAAAACCTCAGCGGTGAGGGTAGAGCCCGCTGCAAAACCTTGCGCGACATCCTCAGCTACACGGAATTCACTAATGATAGTACCTGCAGTAACACCTGCTTTAGAAAGGTGACCAGCAATCGCTTTATTGACACGGGTGGCGCGGCGTGTACCGAAGGTTACTTGAATTGCACTGTAACCGTCATTGCCAGGCGTCTTGATCTGTGTGACGCGATTATTGCCTACCTCGACCACGGTAACAGGAATAGAGTCACCGTCGTCGCTGAAGACACGCGTCATGCCGATTTTACGGCCGACGAGTCCTAGAGTCATTCTGTTGTCCTTATGTTTGTTAACCCTGTAAGGGTACCGATTACAATTGATCGGTAAAAATATTTACTACAACCAAGGGGCTGAATTATACCCCCATTACCGCTTAATTACAACTTAATTTCTACGTCCACACCAGCAGGCAAGTCTAACTTCATCAAGGCATCCACTGTTTTATCGGTTGGATCCAAGATATCCATTAAGCGCAAATGGGTACGAATTTCGAACTGATCCCGTGAAGTTTTATTCACGTGAGGTGAGCGCAATACATCAAAACGCTCGATACGGGTAGGCAAGGGAACAGGCCCCTTGACTACAGCACCGGTTCTTTTGGCGGTTTCCACAATCTCCAAAGCTGATTGATCGATCAAACGATAATCAAAGGCTTTAAGACGAATGCGAATTTTTTGGTGAGCTAATGCGGTAACCATAATTTATCCTTACTCAATCACTTTAGCGACCACGCCGGCACCAACCGTACGGCCACCTTCACGAATCGCAAAACGCAATCCTTCTTCCATCGCAATCGGTGCAATCAATGTCACCGTTACAGACACGTTATCACCAGGCATCACCATCTCAGTACCCG
>JAGXAW010000037.1 GCA_018971415.1 Betaproteobacteria bacterium | reverse complement strand
CTCAGGGCAGCCCTCCCTACCGAACCTTGCCACTCCCACCCCATCGCAGGCCAATGATCAAATCTCCCCCTTGAATGAGGCAGCGCTGCCTGAGGCGCCCGTGGAGGATTTATGGGACCGTATTCGTGCCGGCTTTGCCATGCCTGAATTAAATGATGGTAAACGCATTCAACGACAAATTGACTGGTATGCCGCTCGACCCGATTACGTGGAACGTACGGTTGACCGCAGTAGAAAATACCTTTTCTTTATTGTTGAAGAGGTGCAGCGCCGTAAAATGCCCACAGAAATCGCTCTGTTACCGATTGTGGAAAGCGCCTTTAACCCCCATGCGCTATCAAGCAGTCAAGCCTCAGGCATTTGGCAGTTTATTCCAGCAACAGGTCGCCATTATGGCATGGAGCAAAGTTGGTGGTATGACGGACGGCGTGATGTGGTGGCGGCAACCAACAGTGCACTTGATTACATTCAGCGTCTTCATGATGAATTTGGCTCCTGGGAGTTGGCCTTAGCAGGTTACAACTGTGGCGAAGGAAAAGTACGACGAGAAATAGCTTATAACCGTGCGCGCAATTTACCTACCGACTATTTGAGTTTAAATTTACCCGATGAAACTCGTAACTATGTCCCCAAACTGTTAGCCGCCAAAGCCATAGTCTTAGAGCCAAAACGCTACGGTTTAACGCTAGCCTCTATTGCCAATGAACCTTATTTTGCGGTGGTGACCACCAAGAAACGAATCGATACAAAGCTTGCTGCTCAATTTGCGGGAATGAGTATGGATGATTTTATTATGTTAAATCCTGCCTTTAACCGTCCTGTTATCACGCTGAATTTTAACCATGAACAAAATATTCTGGTTCCAGCAACGATGGCAGACAGTTTTGTGGCAAAACTTGAAGACCCTCAGGTGAAATTACTCACTTGGAAGACGCAACATTTACAACGCGGTGAGCGATTGGACCAGGTAGCGAACCGTTTTGGCATCTCCACCGAAGAGTTAAAACAAGTCAATGGTATCGCCAACAACAAAAAGATCGCAGGCGGTGGAACTGTCCTCGTCCCTGACGAGACGGGTGCTGGGGACCAAAATAGTGAAAACAACAGCAAGCCTGAAGCTGAAATCCCCTCCCCCTCATCGAACAAAACAAACCATAAAGTTAAAATTCACGCCCACGACACCCTGCAAAGTCTTGCACTTAAATACCATATTAGCGTCAGTGAACTTGCCAATCTCAATCATTTAACGGTTAACAGTAAACTCAAACCTGGACGTTACTTGATCGTGGGAGAGCAAAGTGCGAGCCAAGCTGTAGCGGAGCACAGTACAAAAAACACTGGCCAGCACACGAGTAAAAAAATAGCTCGTCGACATAGCCATAAACACCGCCATACCAGCAGTCTTAAATAGCGTATCCTTTTGGAATAGAGGTAATAAGGTTTTGCGTATAGGGTTGCTGCGGGTGGGCGATGATTTGATCGCTGTTACCCTTTTCGACCACAGTACCCTGATACATCACCATAATCTCATCTGACATGTAACGCACCACAGACAAATCGTGCGAAATAAAGATCAAACTGATGTTAAAGCGATCTTGTAAATCCTGTAGTAGGTTTAATATTTGAGCTTGTACAGACACATCAAGCGCTGAAACCGATTCATCGCAGACTAAAATAGTGGGTTTTAGTGCAATACATCTCGCGATGGCAATGCGTTGCCTTTGACCTCCAGAGAACTCATGGGGGTAGCGAGACAACATACTCTCATTAAGACCCACCAAATGCATCAGCGCCACCACTTCCTCTGCCCTTTGCTCTACCCTAAGATCTGGGCGATGAAGTAGCAGTGGTTCCTCTAGAATCTGAAATACCGTAAAACGAGGATTAAGAGACGCATAAGGGTTTTGAAATACAATTTGAATTAAGGCAGGCGAACCCTCAAGCTTCTTTAGCTCCTCATGGTATTCAATGGTTCCAGAACTCATGGGAATAATGCCAGAGAGCATTAAGCCTAGCGTAGTTTTGCCAGAACCCGACTCACCCACAATACCCAAGGTCTTACCGCGGTAAATATCACAGCTTACCTCTTTAACAGCAAAGAAATCTTTACGCTTAAAAAGACCGTCCTGTTGCACAAAGTTTTTACTGACCTTGCGAACACGCATCACCATCTCATCTGTCGGACGAATTCCCCGTTGTCTTTCTTCTTGATGAGAAGCGGTATTCCTATCAGACTTCATCATCATCATCTCCTCCACCACAGGTAGGTGAAGTGGCCGATGCGTTAATGAGGGACGACAAAGTAACAGTGCCTTAGTATAAGAATCTACCGCCTCTTTAAAAATATGCTCCGTATCGCCAAGTTCACGCACAACTCCCTGACGCATCACCACCACTTGATCAGCAAACTCACCCACCAAGGCAAGATCATGGGTAATAAATAAGACGGCCATATGACGCTCTTTTGTGAGTAATTTAATTAACTCCAAAATCTGTCTTTGAATAGTGACATCTAAAGCCGTGGTGGGCTCATCAGCAATTAACAATTGTGGCTCACCACAAATGGCCATGGCGATCATTACCCGTTGCTGTTGCCCACCTGAGAGCTCATGGGGATAGGCATGAATGCGTCTCTCAGGCTCAGGGATACCTACCTCAGTGAGTAAGGCGATGGCTCTCTCATAGGCCTGACGAGCGGACAATCCCAAATGCAACTGAATACCTTCAATTAATTGTTCACCCACGCTCATCACTGGGTTTAGAGAGGACATGGGATCCTGAAAAATCATACCAATGTGTCGCCCACGCAGCTTACGGTGCTGCTCTTTGGCCAAGTGCAGAATATTGTTTCCTTGCCAATTAATCTGGCTATTAACCTCAATCTCTGCCAAATCTGTGGGTAACAAACCCATGATCGCAAGAGCACTCACCGATTTACCACTCCCTGACTCTCCCACCAAGGCCACGGTCTGCCCACGGTCAACGCTGAAAGACACCTTGTTTAAGACCTGCTTGGTGCCTTGGGCTTCTTTAAAGTAAACCGATAAATCTTGAACCTGCAGTAAGGATGTGCTCATTTAAGCCACCACCTTAGGATCCAAGGCATCACGCAGTGCATCTGTTAACACACTAAAGGCAGTGACCAGTAGTGCCATGGCCACCCCTGCTGCCACGAGCTGCCACCAAATCCCCAACACCAGTTCATTTTGTGCTTCATTGAGCATACTGCCCCAAGAAACCACCTCCACCGGTACACCAAAACCCAGAAAACTCAAAATGACCTCAGATTTGATAAAGCCAACCACATTGATTGACAGTTGGACTAAGATGACATGAAGTGTGTTGGGCAAAATGTGTATGAACATTCTGCGATAGTGGGAGGCGCCCATGGCCTTGGCTGCCAACACATACTCCCGATGTCGATGCTTTAAGTATTCTGCCCGTATTAATCTGTAGACACCGGTCCATCCCGTTAAACCCAATATTAAAATGATTGTGCTCACGCCCTTTTGGTTTAACACCGCCGCGATCGCGAAAATCAACAACAAATAGGGAATGGCTGTGAACACGTTATAAAACCAATTAAGGAAATCATCGACCCAGCCACCAAAGTACCCTGAGAGAGCCCCTAACACTGTACCAATAGCCGTGGCCACCAGCGCTGCCACCAGCCCCACTAAAATAGAGGTTTCACTGCCCTTAATGGTTTTTAAGATAACACTGCGCCCCCATTTATCCGCCCCAAAGACTAAGTGGTTAACCTTTTGTTGGTCAGGGGGGCTATTAATGTCTTGCGGGTTGTGCGCCTCAAGCTCGTCTAAGAGAGGGGCTAAGGGATCTGTTTGACCATATAAATCAATTTGTGAGCGAGGCGGAATCGGCGCTTGAAGAGCGCTAACACTCTCTTGATTTGTGGCAAGCCACGTGGGCGGTGCATAGTTAATGGCCACCTCCTGATCCCAGTTTTTAGCGAGGAAACCGAAGTAGGAACCAAGACTCATGAGGATAAAAAACACCACCACCAAGAGAGAGAGTAAACCTATAGCATCGCGAGCCAAACGCTTTCTAGCAAGAGCCCACAGGCTCGGTGAAAAGGAGGAAATCATGCTCTCTTCTTGTGATGTCATTTTAAATTAACTCGTGGGTCAAGATAGCGATAAAGTAGATCCGCCAGAAGATTAGCTAACATGGTGGCGATGGCCACATAAACGGTGGCAGCCTTAATAATGGGAAAGTCACTTCGCTCAACGGCCAGAATAATTTCTCTGCCAATGCCTGGAATAGCAAAAAACCTCTCCAATAAAAAAGCCCCCGTTAACAATCCAGGCAGTCCCATCAACAGGTTAGTGAGAATGGGAATGGCTGCATTTTTAAGTACATGTTTAAAGAGCACGCGCGACTCAGACAGCCCCTTTGCCCGAGCAGTTCTAACATAGTCTTGATTAATCTCATCAAGAATAAACGTGCGGTAAAGCCTCAATGATGGAGCAATACTAACAAGTAAACCTAAGAATATAGGTAGTGGCGCATAGTAGGTTAAGTCACGCCACAAAGAGTCACTCCATCCTTTAACAGGAAACCAGCCCAGGAGGGAAGCAAAGAGATATTGTCCTACTATGATGTAGACAAGTAGGCTGATCGACATCATGATGGTACTCACTACCATTAAAGATTGATCAATCATTGAGCGCCTGAACACTGCCACCAAAAGAGCCAAACACACAGCCGTCACAGTTTCAATAATCATCATAGGAATTAACAGAACCAGAGAGGGAGTAAGACGGGTTTTAAAAATATGCGCCACACTCTCATGGGTTGCCCAACTGTCACCAAAGTTACCGGTAGCAATTTGTTGAATAAAAATCCACAATTGCCAATACCAGGGTTGATCAATACCCAATTGATGACGAATATTGGCAATATCCTCAGCACTGGCGAGTTTACCGGCCAGAATATAAGCAGGGTCTCCCCCTACCCAATTAAACAGAAAAAACACCAACAAAATAACGCCTAACAAAGTTGGAATCATTTGCAGTAAACGGCGTATAAAAAAAGACCACATTTAGTGACGCTCCCCTTCAGGAATCAAATCGATATATGCCCAGGTTGAGGGCAAAATGGGGTGGGCCTTATACCCCACTACCCAAGGTTGAATGAGAACATTACGAATGTGACTGGTGCTCACTTTTGTCACCCCATTAATTTCTAACAAGCGCGCTAACTGACGGTAGAGTTGATCGCGTTCGGGAGAATTGGGTAAGGCCAAGGTTTTTTCATAAAGCTTGTCCCACTTGGCATCTTGAAAACAGGAGGCGTTATTTTCATGGGTATGAGGACCATACCAGAGCTGCATAAAATTGTCTCCATCAGGATAATCGGCAATCCATGCAGACAGACGCATGGCCACTCGACATTGACGTTCCGCCCTAATAATTTCAGGGAATTTTAATTTTTCACTGACAAAACGAATACCAATGCGATCCAGTGACTTCTTCATAATCTCTTCTAAATCTCGATCTTGTGATGTCAGCGTCGTCGTGTACTTAACATACAAGGGACCACCATCGATTTGTCGTCGATAACCATCCTTTGCCTTTTTATAGCCCATCTTATCCAATAAATCATTGGCTTCCTGAGGATTATAGTGAATTAAACTCTGATAATTAGCATCATGTCCCTCAACGCCTTGCGGGATTGGGAATGCCTCTCTAAAGGCCTGCCCTTTGTAGATAACCCGAATCATTTCCTCATCGTTAAGTGACATTAAAATAGCGCGTCGTAAGGCAATGCGGGACAGGGCCATGCCGCCTAACTGCGGATCCTCAATATTAATAAAGTAATAGGCAATGGCAGGATCCACCAAACGTTGTAGTTGTATTCCCTGTTGTTGCAACTTAGGCTTAAGCTCTGTACCTGATAAGACATTGGGAGCAAACTGTCCTGGTACACCAAACACATCCAATTCACCCTTTAAGAAACTCAAATAGGCAGACTGTGCTTCTTCAACAATTTGAATATCCACTTGATCGATTTGCGGGATACGCTTACCGGTCATGGCTTGAACGATCTTCTGATCTTGGGGGTCTTGCGAAGTAAAATGCCAACGCTCATCTCTGTAATTTGGATTTTTAACCAAGTTGATTGATGCTGAACGTATCCATTGACCAATCATGTAAGGACCCGTCCCAACCGGGTGAGAGGCTGTATCTCCCTGATAGGCCTCAATCACCTCACGGGCAACAATACCAAACATCGGTTGGGCCATGGCATGACCAAAGTTGTAATCAGTCCCCGTTAAACGAATCTTAAGCTGATAAGGCCCTACCACCTCTAACCCCTCAACCTTGGCGTTATAGTTAAAGTGTCCGGTTTGGCGAGCTTGATCTGCCAACGCGTTCAAACCAAGAATTTTGTGATCCACTAAAAATTTATAGGGCGATCGATTTTTAGGATCCATAAAACGCATAATGGTGTACACCACATCCTGCGCTGTGACTTCCCTCAATTTGCCCTTAAAAACCGGATCAGGAGAAAAATAGACACCTTTTTTTAAGGTAAAGAGCCATGTTTTACCCTGGTCTGAAATAACGGGCATTTGTGCCGCGAGTCTAGGTATTAACTTAACCGGCCGCGCCAGATAATCATAGGTTAACAGGGGTTCGAAAAGTTGCTCCTCAATCGCTGCTGTGTTTAGGTCAGAGGTCATCACCGGATCAAAACCCGTTTCAGCAGCGGAAAGAGACAGATGCAGCACTTTAAGTGGAGCGCTGTGGGCGGGGTATACCGTAACCAAAACAGCGAATAAAACACTGCTACTAATAACTAATTGTCGTAAATGGTTTATCATAACCTCTATTGTATAAGGAGGTTTCATGGGATTTCTACAAAATAAAAAAGTTTTAATTACCGGTTTACTCAGTAACCGCTCTATTGCCTGGGGTATCGCTAAGTCTATGCAACGAGAAGGCGCCGAAATTGCCCTAACTTATCAAGCGGACGCTGTGCGTGAGCGCGTTGAAAAATTAGCCAAGGAGTTGGGTGTCTCCATCGTCCTGCCCTGTGATGTGGCTCAAGATGATGATATCGAAAAAATGTTTTCTACTCTTGGTCAACATTGGGATGGGCTTGATGTGATTGTTCATTCGATCGCCTTTGCTCCCCGTGAATCATTATCCGGTGATTACTTAGAGAGCGTCAACCGTGAAAGTTTCCGCATCGCCCATGATATTAGCTCCTACAGCTTTGCAGCTTTAGCTAAGGCGGGGTTACCAATGATGAAAAACCGTCAAGGATCCTTAGTCACCCTCTCCTACCTTGGTGCTGAAAAGTCCATTGTGAATTACAACGTCATGGGTTTAGCCAAAGCGAGTCTTGAAGCCAATGTTCGCTACATGGCCCAAAGCTTAGGACCCCATGGTATTCGTGTTAACGCAATCTCTGCAGGACCCATTAAAACCTTAGCGGCGGCTGGGATTGGCGATTTTAATAAAATACTAAACTATGTTGAAGCAAACTCGCCCATGAGACGCAATGTCACTATTGAAGATGTTGGCAACACGGCAGCTTTTTTAAGTAGTGATTTGGCCTTAGGCATCACCGGTGAAGTGATTCATGTGGATGCTGGGTTTTTCTCAACCATACCTGGTATGGCTGAGTAAACTCAACTGATCACTTAAGAGGGATTACGCTGCGTATTTAAAACAGATTGATTGAGAATACGCAGTGGTTTCTTACTCTCTACCCCCTCCACAAACGCGCCCAATATCCCTTCAGAATAATTTTTTTCTAATGCAAGAGCGGTTTGCTGTTGTTTTTCAGCAGCGGGAGTATCGCTGTAGTTGACAGCGTTTAACTCAATTAACGTATATCCTTTATCCGTTTGGGCACCCAAGTAGTAAGGGAAATGACTAATGGGTGCTGAGTAGAGAGCATTCACCACGTTAACGGGTAACTCATTAATCGCTTGAGAGCGGGTTTGTGATTTTTGGGTGGACCATTTAACTTTTACGGCCTTACCTTTGTTAAGTTGTTCCACGGAGTCTTTACCCAGCTTTGCGATGGCTTTTTGTAGAGCGTCTTGTTCTAAAGAGGCTTTAATGGTGGCTTGCAGTTCGCTCAATGGTCGATCGTGAGCACTTTGATGGCTTGTCACCCGTGCAGAAACCAACACATTGGGAGCCACTTCAATGGCTTGAGTGTTGCGACCATCTTTAATACTTTCTGAATTAAAAATGGCTTTAAGTAGTTTAGGGTTATTTAAATAGGTAGGAGCATCCTTAGCACCAAAGGGGGTGAGCCAATCAGAGGTTTGTAGGGTCAATTTAAATTTGTCCACCACAGGCTTGAGTGAAGTGGATTGCTCATAAACAAGATTACTAAATTGATCAGCGGTTTCGCCAAATTGTTTTTGCGCCTGCTCTTTTCTAATCTCTTCAGTAAGTAATGGGGTCACTTCTTTGAGCGATTTAGTTTGTGCAGGTTTAATTGCTGTCACCAACAGGATGTGATAGCCATAGGGTGTTTCAACGGGTTCTGAAATTTGATTCAGTTGTAAGTGAAAAGCGGCTTGATCAAACTGGGGCACCATAGCGCCTTGAGCAAAAAAACCCAAATCACCACCCTGCTTGGCAGAAATAGGATCATCAGACTGCTCTTTGGCAATTTTGGCAAACTCTTTACTGTGCGATTTTAAATAAGCAGACATTTTTTTGGCCTTCTCAAGCGCCTTCGCTTTTGTATCAGCACTGGCATTACCAGGCACATTGTAAAGAATATGGCTAACGCGCCTCATTTCCTTAACTTGCCAACGCTTTTGATTAGCAGGGTCCTGATAAGCCTGTTCAATCTGTTTTTGAGTAACAGGAGTGTTGTTAAGGCGATCAGCGAGCGAGAGGACCACGTACTCTACCTTAACTTGCTCTGGTACCTGAAACTGCTCTTTATGAGATTGGTAATAGTCTTTGACCTGCTGGTCTGTCACGCTTGGGAGTTCTGCAATATCTTTTGCATCCAGTAAAGCTGTGGCGTAAGTTCTCTGTTGACCTGTGAGGCGCATAAAAGCCTCCACCGAGGTTGAGGGAACCCATTGCGTGGCCGTAAAAGTATCCCTGACAAGACCCACACCCAGATCAGCGCGTAAGGTGTTTTCAAAACCAACGGGACTCAAACCACGCTCTTGTAGTAGCGACTCATATTTTTTTTGAGAAAACTGACCGTTATCCAGGAAATACGGCATTTGTGCAATCTCATTGGCTAAGATGACATTAGGCACATGTAAATGAATATCCTCCGCATAACCTTGCATTACGTGACGCACAGCCAAGGCTTGCAGGACAGAAAAACGCAATTGTTGGCTATCTGCATCAGGATTATTTTGCCCAGCCTGATCCAGTTGATTTTTAAGTGTTTGGTTAAATTCTGCTAAGGTAATGGACTGACCTGCGACTTTTGCAACCACATCCGCCCCTGAGGAGCCTTGATTAAAATAATAGTTAATCCCAAACAGAGCAAAGGGAACCATGATGAGAACAAGGAGAAGTTTTGCTACCCAGGTTTGTGACAAATCTCTGAATTTTTCCAACAACATGTGGCACCTTACCTAAAATGATCAACTAAAATTATCTAGCAAGTATAACGGTTGCCGTAGGGACTCGCAATTACTGGGCCACAACGAAAACAGCTTAAGTATTGGCGTAAAAAAAGAGTTACAGAGAAGCTCTGTAACTCTTTATCGCAGTTGGCGGAGTGGACGGGACTCGAACCCGCGACCCCCGGCGTGACAGGCCGGTATTCTAACCAACTGAACTACCACTCCTAATAAAATTGCTGGTGGGTGCTGAGGGGCTCGAACCCCCGACATTCGCCTTGTAAGGGCGACGCTCTACCAGCTGAGCTAAGCACCCAGCAAAGTCGACTAGTTTAACGCATCTTTGAGCGCTTTACCAGCCCTAAACTTAGGAACTTTTGCTGCTTTGATTTTAATTGCAGCGCCAGTGCGTGGATTACGGCCTGTACGGGCAGCGCGTTTACCTACATAGAATGTACCAAAACCAACTAAAGTTACTTGGCCACCTTTTTTCAATGAAGTTCTGATTGCAGCAATGGCACCATCCAAGGCACGTCCAGCAGCAGCTTTTGAAATATCAGCAGCATCAGCAATATGATCGATTAATTCTGTCTTATTCACCTGATTTCCCCTTCTTATATAAAATTGTAGAGTTAACAAAACATCAAAACGTTCTAAATTAAAATTTTAAGCTCGCATTAACGCGCGCCTTTTACTTTATAAAAGGGTATTGCTTTGTTGTCAATTAAAATTTTAAAAAAAACAGTCTTGTGGCCCTTATGTGGTCTCATTTTTATGAAAAACTTATAGTGTTCATACAACAAATAGTATGTTTTAGTCCCAAAATTGGCGATTTATAAGCCTACTAATCACTTAAACTTACATAAAAATGAAATAAACCCTATGTAACTTATAATAAATTTTACAAGTAATTATTGGGATTCTTTTGCTCTTGCGTTTAATTAATGCCGAAAAACAGGTAAATTAAGCGTTATTTCTGAAGTGGTGTTGAAGTAAGCCAGGCGAACCACAATTCATGGCTGTGAAGAGAGAGTGAACTATTCTGTGCAATCTGCGAATTATCCCCACTTGATAAGTCTTTAACATCCACTGACATCATAAAGCTGAGCAACATGACCATGTACAGGGAATACACAAAAGACTTTTTAGCCCAGTTACGATGCGATAGCTGATTGCGTTTAAAAAGACTGGCTCTTAACCAAAGGGTTGACATGGCAAGTATGCTCAAAAGATAAATCAAGCCTACACGGTGAATAAAAAACAAAGAAAGACTTAACAAACAAAATATCACTACATACCATGGGGTCATGGTTTTAATTCTCCGAATACCCAACTCTCCCGATAAAACCACTGGGATACTGGCTCGCTGATAATCCTCTAAATGCATGATGCCGAGTGCCTGCGCGTGAGGAATTTGCCATAAACAATACATTAGGAATAAAACCAAAGCGGTAAGGTCCAAATGATGAGTGGCACAAGCATAGGCAATCAAGGGAGGCATGGCACCGGATATACTTCCTCCCCATGTACCCCACTGGGTTCTTTTGAGCCACAGACTATATAAGACCACATAAGAAAACAAACCAAATACAGCCAGTGACAAGCCAAGTAACCCACCAAGTAAATACAGTAGAGAGGACCCTGCAACACTCAAGGCTGTTGCCAACACCAAAGCCGCTTGCATAGACAGTCTATGTTGAGCAAGAGGACGATTTCTTGTTCTCTCCATCAACCTATCAATGTCTTGATCAATGCAGTTGTTATAGACACAGCCACCTGCGATCAATAAAGACAAACCAATTAGAGTGAGACAGAAATCAAGGGGACGTAAAGCGCCCCCTGTTCCTAAAAAGAATGCACCCGAAGCCGAAACCAAGTTACCCAGAATGATCCCGGGTTTGGTTAAGCTAATGAGGTCCTTAATAGACACAAGATTAACCTATGCCCCTGGCATCATTAACTTATGCATGTTGTATGTAATCCATAGGGACCCCACAACAATTAAAGCAATGATAACGACTGTGTAAGCGAAGGACATGACATTCCAGCGTTGCTCACTACTGCCATCAAGGTGTAGGAAATAATGCAGCTGAACATAGATTTGAAGGACAGCACATAAAACCACTGCCACTATTTCTGTCACCCCAGTCAATGCACCAGACATCACAGCCCCAAAGGCCGCAATGGTCAAAAGCAATGACAAGGAAAAACCCACCACGTAAGATTTCGCAGACAGTGGATGTACATCATGTTGCGTATCACTATGAGACATTTCACATCACTCCCATCAAATAAACGACAGTAAACACACCAATCCATACCACATCAAGAAAGTGCCAGAATAAGCTTAAGCGTAGCAACCTTGATCTAACTCCAGGCGTAATGCCTTTTTGAAGTAATTGAATAACCATGACAGTCATCCAAATCAACCCCACAGAAACGTGTAATCCGTGGGTTCCAACCAAACCAAAGAAACCAGACAGAAAACCGCTGCGGTCAGGTCCGTTACCTTCAATGATCAATCGGCTAAACTCGTTAATCTCCATGAGGATAAAGCCTAAACCAAAAATCATAGTGGGAATTAGCCAGAGAACGGTTTGCTTAACCTTGTTTAAGGATAAGTTGATCATGGCAAAGCCGTTAAAGAAACTTGAGAACAAAAGCAGCATGGTCTCAAGAAACACATAACGGAGTTCAAAGATCTCGTGTCCCGTTGGGCCACCTGCGTTGTTATTTTTTAACACTGCATAGGTGGCAAACAACGAAGCGAACAAGATACAGTCAGTCATCAGATATAACCAAAAGCCAAAAAGCTGGTTATCTAATGGACTGTGGCTATGCTCCGCTTCGCCATGTGGGTTGATTACAGTAGTATCAGACATAACTCTATCCTTGTGTTGCCAAATCTTGAGTACGTTGATCAACAGGTTGGCTTACCGATTGATACGCTTGCGCTTCATAGAGGGCAACTTGTTGTGGTGACAATTCATAATCAACGTTGTCATCACTTGAGCGCATGACTAACAAGGACATGATGGCGAATAAAGAACCTACCACGAGCCACCAGACATGCCATACCAATCCAAAACCTAAGGTGAAGGTAAATAGCCCAATAAATACGCCAATAGATGAGTTGCGTGGCATATGAATAGGAGCAAATGGAGCGCTTGCTCTTGGATTAATGCCATTTTCTTTCATGTAGGTAAAGGCATAGAGATCCTCAACCACTGGTGTTTTAGCAAAGTTATAAAAAGCTGGTGGTGACGGAATTGACCACTCTAAAGAATGGCTACCCCAAACATCCCCAGTGGTATCGCGTAAAGCGTGTCTTTGGCGAATACTAACAGCCAACTGCATAATTTGACTGAAAATACCAAAGGCCACTAGGAAAGTACCTAACAAGGCAATAATCAAATAGGGTTGCCAGTAAGGATTATCATAGTGAGACATACGGCGTGGCATACCCATAAAGCCTAGTGCATAGAGTGGCATAAAGGCCAAGTAAAAACCAACGATCCATGACCAGAACGAGCGTTTACCCCATTTCTCATCCAAACGGAAGCCAAACATTTTAGGGAACCAGTAGTTGTAACCGGCAAAGTAGCCAAATAAAGCACCTGGTATCAACATGTTATGGAAGTGGGCCACTAAAAACTCACTGTTGTGTAACATGTAGTCAGCACCAGGAACTGCCAATAACACACCAGTCATACCACCCACAGCGAAGGTAATAATGAATCCAATGCTCCACATCATAGCAGTGGTGAATTCAATTCGTCCTCGGTACATGGTAAACAACCAGTTAAACACTTTCACGCCAGTGGGGACGGCAATGACCATGGTGGCAATACCAAAGAAGGCATTAACGTTCGCGCCAGAACCCATGGTAAAGAAATGATGTAACCACACTACGAAAGATAAAATCGCAATGGCAATGGTGGCATACACCATCGACGCATAACCGAATAATCTTTTGTGTGAGAATGTTGAAACCACCTCTGAGAAAATACCAAAGGCAGGTAAAACCACGATATACACTTCAGGATGTCCCCAAATCCAAAATAAATTGGCGAACATCATCTGATTACCACCTAATTCATTGGTAAAGAAATGCATATCTAAATAGCGATCCATGGCCAACAGAGCTAAAGTTACTGTTAACACTGGGAAAGAGAACATAATAAGTACTGTGGTGACGAAGATTGTCCATGTGAAAATAGGCATTTTCATCAAAGACATACCAGGGGCACGCATACGAAGAATCGTTACAAAGAAGTTAATTCCAGTAACCAGCGTACCAATACCACCAAGCTGTAAGCTCCACATCCAGTAATCTACCCCAGTTGATGGGCTAAATTTAAGTTCGGAATAAGGAGGGTAACCTGACCAGCCTGCCTGTGAAAAATCACCCACAGCCAATGACACCATCACCATCAATCCGCTCGCTACCGTTAACCAGAAGCTCACGGAATTAAGGAATGGATAGGCCACATCCCTTGCCCCGATTTGTAGCGGCACCACATAATTCATTAAACCAATAAAAAATGGCATGGCCACAAATATGATCATGATCGTACCGTGAGCACTGAAAATTTGATCATAGTGCTCAGGAGGTAGATAGCCTTGCCCAAGACCTTGAGCCAGTGCTTGGTGTGTTCTCATCATAATGGCGTCAGCAAAACCACGCAGCATCATAATAACTGAGAAAATAATGTACATAATCCCAATACGCTTATGGTCCACGCTGGTAAACCACTCATTCCATAGGTAAGCCCAACGACGCTGGTAAGTTAACCAGGCAACGAGTAGCACCCCAAGAACTGTGACCGTACCAACTGTGGTCATAATGATGGGATTTTGGTAAGGAATAGCATCAAGTGTTAAACGTCCAAATAAAGCAGATGTTGTCATAGTTTTTTTCCTTTAGTGACCTTGTGCTAAATTCACCAATTTGTTTGGTGAACAGTAACTTGCCATGGCTTTTAAAGTAGAGGCATCATTACCCATATACTTCATAATGACGCTCTCAAAAAGATAAGGCGTTACAGTTGCAAAATGCATTGGTTTAACGTGATCGCTTGGCACCTCAAGGGCACGCAATTGCGTAACATTTAAATCGGTTTTGTCTGCATGAACTTGATTGACCCAGGTATTAAACTCCTCACCACTTGCCACTGTGACAGGAAAGCTCATACCAGAGAACCCTTCACCATTAAACATGGCGTCCATACCGTGGTAAACACCTGTTGAATTGGCGAGAAGATTTAAATTGGTTTGCATACCAGCCATGGCGTAGATTTGTCCACCCAATTGCGGGATGAAGAAAGAATTCATTACTGAATCTGAAGTAATCTTAAAATGAACGGGCGTGTTGGCTGGAATGACAAGATCATTCACTGATGCAATACCTTGTTCAGGATAAATAAAAAGCCACTTCCAATCCATCGAAACCACTTCAATTTCTAAAGTCTTGTTGTCACTAGCGATGGGCTTTTCAGGGCTTAACTCATGGCTTGTTCTCCAAACCAAGGTCCCTAAAATCAAAATAATTACAGTCGGAACGGTCCAGACCACCCATTCAACAGTATGTGAGTTATCCCATTTAGGCTCGTATTTCGCCTCTTTGTTGCTAGCACGATAACGCCAGGCAAAGGCTATAGTCATCAAAATAACTGGGATGACGACGATTAACATTAAACCAAAGGCTGTCAATATAAGGTGCTTTTCAGCTTCAGCCACTGGCCCCTTGGGATCTAGGACCGCCCAGTTACTACCCCAAACACCCTC